>DAHUXO010000292.1 GCA_027307095.1 Betaproteobacteria bacterium
GCCGGCCGCAGGTGCAGGGTGAATTCGTCACCGCGGAGGAGACATCGCGCGGCGATGGGTGGGCGGCGGGGCGTATTGCGGGCATATGCACTCAGTTGAGAGTATATGCACTTATCCGGGGCTCATGCAAGACGTTCAACCCGGGCCGCGCCTTCACGCCCACCGCTTCGACCGCTCGGCCGCCTGCTCCCACCCGCGGCGCAGCTCGGCAACCTGCTCGCGGGGCATCGCCGGCTCGAAGCGCCGATCCACCGCCCAGTGGGCGCTGATCTCGTCGGTGCCCTTCCAGTAGCCGACGGCGAGTCCTGCGAGGTACGCGGCGCCCAGTGCAGTCGTCTCGAGCACCTTGGGCCTCACGACGGGGACGCCCAGGATGTCGGCCTGGAACTGCATCAGCAGGTTGTTCGCCGTCGCGCCGCCGTCGACTCGCAGCTCCGAGAGTGTGATGCCGGCGTCCTTCTGCATCGCATCGAGGACGTCGGCGCTCTGGAAGGCGATCGATTCCAGCGCCGCGCGGGCGATGTGCGCCCGGGTCGTGCCGCGCGTCAGGCCGAACATCGCGCCGCGCGCGTAAGGATCCCAGTGCGGCGCGCCGAGTCCCGCGAAGGCAGGCACGAAATAGACGCCGGCGGTGTCGGGAACGCTCGCGGCGAGCGCCTCGATGTCGGAGGCCGCGCGGATGATCTGCAGCCCGTCGCGCAGCCACTGCACGACGGCGCCGCCGATGAACACGCTGCCCTCCAGCGCGTAGTCGATGGAACCGCCGCGCTTCCATGCGATGGTCGTCAGCAGGTTGTTCGCTGAAGCGACGGCGTTGCGGCCGGTGTTGAGCAGCAGGAAGCACCCGGTGCCGTAGGTGTTCTTCGCGAGCCCGGGGGAGAGGCAGGCCTGTCCGAAGAGCGCTGCCTGCTGGTCGCCGGCGATGCCGCCGATGGGCACGCGCAGCCCGTCGAGCAGCGTCTGCGCGCACACGCCGGACGACTCGACCACCTCGGGCAGGACGCTTTCCGGAATGTCGAACAGGCGCAGCAGCTCGTCGTCCCAGGCGCCGCGCCGGATGTCGAAGAGCAGCGTACGGCTTGCGTTCGACGGATCGGTCACGTGCGAGCGCCCGCCGGTGAGCTGGAACACCAGCCACGAATCGATGGTGCCGAAGGCGAGCTCGCCGCGGGCGGCGCGTTCGCGCGCAGCGGGAACGTTGTCGAGCAGCCACTTGAGCTTGGTGCCCGAGAAATAGGCGTCGAGCACGAGCCCGGTCTTGCGGGCGATGAGCGGCGCCTTGCCTTGCGCGCGCAGCTCGTCGCAGAGCGGGGCAGTGCGCCGGTCCTGCCAGACGATGGCATTGGCAATCGGGCGACCCGTCGCCCGCTCCCAGACCACGGTGGTTTCGCGCTGGTTGGTGATGCCGATCGCCGCGATGTCGGCGGCGGTGATGCCGGCCTTGGCGATCGCCTCGTGCATCACGCCCGATTGCGTCGCCCAGATCTCGGTCGCGTCGTGCTCGACCCAGCCGGGCTGCGGAAAGATCTGGCGGAATTCCCGCTGCGCGGCGCCGCGGACCGCAGCGTCGTGGTCGAAGACGATGGCCCGCGAGCTGGTCGTGCCCTGGTCGAGCGCCAGGATGCAGCGCATCGGTTTTCCTCCTGCGGCTTGCAGGCCGCCTCCAATATTGCCGCGACCGTCGGGTCGCGCGTAAAATCGTCCCTTTTTCTCCGAATTGTAGCCGCAGGCCGGCTGCTGCGCGTTCGCGCAGCCGGGATCGCGGGACTGCCCGATGCCACTGTCAACACCCAGCCAATCCCGCAAGCGTCTCCACTCGAGGCACGTCACCTACGAGGGCTTCCAGCGCGACGACGGCCTGTTCGACATCGAAGGGCACATCGTCGACGTGAAGGACCAGGATGTGACGCTGTTGTCGGGTCTGCGTCCGGCGGGGGAGCCGGTCCACGACATGTGGGTGCGGGTCACGATCGACCGCAGCTTCGAGATTCGCGACATCGAAGCGCACACGGATCGCATGCCCTATCCGGGCGCCTGCGACCGCATCGGTCCGGCCTACCGCGCGCTCATCGGCGCCAACCTGGTCAACGGGTTTCGCAAGCGCCTGCACGACGCCATGGGGCACGTGCACGGCTGCACGCATCTGACCGAGATGCTCGGCTACCTGCCGACCGCCGCCGTCCAGACGTTCGCCGGCTTGAGGAAGCGCGAGGACGGGGGCGCCGACAAGCCGTTCCAGCTCGACCGCTGCCATGCGCTCGAGACGACCACCGAAACCGTGCGTCGCTATTATCCGAAGTGGTATCGCGGCGCCGCTTGACGATCCGGGAGACCAGGTGAAGATCCACGAGTACCAGGGCAAGGAGCTGTTCCGCAAGTTCGGCGTTCCGGTGCCGCGCGGCATCCCGGCATTTTCCGTCGACGAAGCGGTGCAGGCCGCGCAGCAGCTGGGCGGGCCGGTCTGGGTCGTGAAGGCGCAGATCCACGCCGGTGGCCGCGGCAAGGGCGGCGGCGTCAAGCTCGCGCGCTCGATCGACGAAGTGCGCTCGCTCTCCGGCCAGATCCTCGGCATGCAGCTGGTCACGCACCAGACGGGTCCCGAGGGCCAGAAGGTGCGGCGGCTGCTGATCGAGGACGGTGCCGACATCCGCAAGGAGCTCTACGCTGCGATGGTCGTCGACCGGGGCACCCAGCGGGTGGTCCTGATGGCGAGCGCCGACGGCGGCATGGACATCGAGGAAGTCGCGGCGAAGACGCCCGAGCGCATCCACAAGGCATTCATCGATCCGGCCCAGGGGTTGACCGATGCGCAGGCCGACGAGATCGGCCGCAGGATCGGCATCCCCGATGCAAGCCTCCCACAGGCGCGCGCCGTGTTCCACGGCCTCTACCGCCTGTTCGACGAGACCGACGCGTCGCTCGCCGAGATCAACCCGCTGATCCTCACCGGCGACGGCAAGGTCATCGCGCTCGACGCCAAGCTCAATTTCGACTCGAATGCGCTGTTCCGGCACCCCGACATCGTCGCGCTGCGCGACCTCGACGAGGAGGATCCTGCCGAGATCGAAGCATCGAAGTACGACCTGTCGTACATCTCCCTCGACGGGAACATCGGCTGTCTCGTCAACGGCGCGGGTCTCGCGATGTCGACGATGGATGTCATCAAGCTCTACGGCGGCAGTCCCGCCAACTTCCTCGATGTCGGCGGCGGCGCGACGGCCGAGAAGGTGACCGAGGCCTTCAAGATCATGCTGCTCAATCCCGACCTGAAGGCGATCCTGGTCAACATCTTCGGCGGCATCATGCGCTGCGACGTGATCGCGCAAGGCGTGATCGCGGCGTCCAAGGCGGTCGCGCTCAAGGTGCCGCTGGTCGTGCGCATGAAAGGCACGAACGAGCAGGAAGGCCGGCGGCTCCTCGCGGACTCGGGCCTTCCCATCATTTCCGCCAACGACATGGCCGACGCGGCGCAGAAGGTCGTTGCCGCGGCGAGCGGGAAGTGACGTCATGAGCATACTGATCAACCGGAACACCAAAGTCATCACCCAGGGCATCACCGGAAAGACGGGCCAGTTCCACACCCGGATGTGCCGCGACTACGCGAACGGCAGGAACTGCTACGTCGCCGGCGTGAATCCCAAGAAGCCCGGCGAGGATTTCGAGGGCATCCCGATCTACGCGACGGTGCGCGAGGCGAAGCAGGCCACCGGTGCGACCGTCTCGGTAATCTACGTGCCGCCCCCGTTCGCGGCCGCAGCGATCGACGAGGCGGTCGACGCCGACCTCGATCTCGTCATCTGCATCACCGAGGGCATTCCGGTGCGAGACATGATCCGCACCCGGTACAAGATGCAGGGCAGGAAGACGCTGCTGCTCGGCCCCAACTGCCCCGGCGTCATCACCCCCGACGAGATCAAGATCGGGATCATGCCCGGCCACATCCACCGCAAGGGGCGCATCGGCGTCGTGTCGCGCTCGGGCACGCTGACCTACGAAGCGGTCGGCCAGCTCTCGGAGCTCGGACTCGGACAGTCGACTGCCGTGGGCATCGGCGGGGATCCCGTCAACGGCTTGAAGCACATCGACGTGCTGAAGATGTTCAACGACGATCCCGACACCGACGCCGTCATCATGATCGGCGAGATCGGCGGCTCCGACGAGGAGGCGGCTGCGCTGTGG
>DAHUXO010000294.1 GCA_027307095.1 Betaproteobacteria bacterium
GGTAGCCAAGCCCGTTTGCGTGCGCGAGTGCGTCGTCCACACCGGTCGCGACGGCGTAAGGCGGCACGCGCACGCCCAGAGCCTCGGCGGCCGCGGGGAGCATCGTCTTGTCGATGCTCGCGGCGTAGAAGCGCGGGTCGCCCATCGACTCGGTGACCAGGCGGACAAGGCGCGCGCGCAGCATCGCGTCGAGGCCCGGCGGAGGCTGCAGGACGAGCGCGAACAGCAAACGGACCGCCATTTCGTCGCAAGGCACCAGCATGCGCGGCTCGACTTTTCCGACCATCTGAACCAGCCCGAGCAGCCATTCCATCGGGGTTGCCGTTGCGGGGAGGACGCCGATCCGCGACACGTAGCCCGACCTTGCCGCGAGCGAATTCACGGGAGCGAGCAGCGCGACGTCGAACCCCGCGCGTGCGAGCACTCGCGGCATGCGTGCAGTGCCCAGCCAGCGTGTCGCGGTCGACACCAGCAGGACGCTGGGTGTCACGCAGCCTCCCGGCGGTGGCCGCCGCGAACGTGCAGCCGGCGGCCTGCGCTGGTTCCGCCGCGGTGGTCTGGGCGCACCTGAGGCATCGTCATCTGCCCGGGCTGCGCAAGCTGCGAAGGACTTCCGCCCACTGCCGTGTGTCGGTGGCCATTGCGGCTGCGAACTCCTCCGGCGTGTCGCCCACCGGCTCCATGCCCAGAGCCGCAAGCCGGCGGCGCACATCGGGGTTGCCGACGATTCGCACCAGCTCGTCGTGCAGGCGTGCGACGATCCTTCGCGATGTGCCCACGGGCGCGACCACGCCATGCCAGGTCGTGACGTCGAAGCCCGGGTAGCCGCTCTCGGCGACGGTCCCGATGTCCGGAAAGTCGGCCATGCGGTGATCGCCGGTGACGGCGAGGGCGCGCAACCGGCCGCTCGTGATCAGCGAGGCCACGGTGCCGAGATGGGTGAACAGCACCGGGATCGCGCCGGCCAGCACGTCCTTCACCGCCACCGAGGTCCCGGGATAGGGAACATCGACCAGATGGACACCCGCGCGCCGGAACAGCAGGACCGCAGCGGTATGCGACGTCGATCCCACGGTGCCGCTGGCGTAGAAGAGGCGTCCCGGTGCGGCGCGAGCACGCGCGATCAGCGCGCCGAGAGTGTCGATTCCCAGCGCCGGCCCGACCACGACGACGATCGGAAGGCGTGCCAGCATGGTCACGGGTGCGAATCCGGCCATTGCCGTGGTGCGAGCGGTTCCCCGCCCGGCCGGCGCGATCGCATTCGCGCCGTTATCGGCGAGCAGCAGCGTGTACCCGTCCGGGGCGGCGGCCGCAACGTAGTCGACGGCGATCTGGCCTGCGGCCCCCGGACGCGCCTCGACCACGATGCGCTGTCCCAGCGCGCTTTCGAGCCGGGCGCCGACGAGTCGTGCCAGAAGGTCGCTGGTGCCGCCGATCGTCGACGGCAGGACCAATCGGATCGGGTGATCCGGGTACCCGCTTGTGCCGGCCGCGCGTGCCTTGCGCCCGAGCCACGGCGTCATCGCGATTGCGCAAAGCAGCAGCCGGCGCCGGTGAGCGCGTTGACGGCGGCGGAGCAGCGGTCGGGCGTCCACGCGACAGTCGCCGGTTCGTTCAGCGCTTGATGGCGCGCAGCGCTGCGGGCGAGGGAAGCACGTCGATCGCGCGCTCGAGGGTGGCGATCAATGCGGCTCGCTCCTGGCCCAGCGCCGGCGCGCTTCCGTAACGCAGCGCAGCGAACGATTCCCCGATCGCCCGGAAGGCGATGTCGAACTGCGGCCAGCGCCGTGCCGCGCGCTGCGCGTAAGCGATCGGGCCCTCCCATGCCGGGCGTGGCAAACCGGCGCGCGCAAGCCGCCCGCAGAGCCCGTTCCACAGCACGACCGCGCGCTCGCCGCGCCTGCGCCTTGCCCCGATCCACCCGAGAACTGCGCTCGCCCAGGCCAGCACCGCGAGCAGCACCGCTGCGACGATCTGCCAGGACGCGTAGGCGTCGAGCTTCCAGTCGCGCCACAACGAGCGCTGCCGGTCGCGGTTGAACTCGATGACATTGCGCCGCCACTGGTAGTTGATGGCGTCGATCGCCAGCTGCACGCTCTTGACCCACCCGCCGTCGGCCCGCGCGAGCAGCGGCACCGGATCGCCGGCCGGAACGGCGCTCGCGAGACCCCGCTCGATCCGCGAGGGTGCGACGGCCGCCGTGGGATCGAAGCGTTGCCATTGCCCGTCGACGACCGCTTCCGCCCACGCGTGCGCATCCGACTGGCGCACGATCATGTAGCCGCCGCGCGGATTGATGTCGCCACCCTGGTAGCCGGTGACCACGCGCGCGGGGATGCCCGCCGCGCGCAGCAGGACGACGAACGCGCTCGCGAAGTGCTCGCAGAATCCGCGGCGCGTATCGAACAGGAAGGCGTCGACCGGGTGATCCTCGAGCAGCGGTGGCGACAGCGTGTAGTGGAACGCCTCGTCGCGAAACCACTGCAGCACGGCGGCGATGTAGGCGCGTTCGTCGGGATAGCGACTGCGCAGCTCCCGGGCGAACTCGACGCTGCGCGGGTTGCCCGGCGGGGGCCTGGAGTCGATCGCGATGTCGCTGCGCGACGCGACCGGATAGCGATCGCGCAGGATCGACTGCTGCGTGTAGCGCAGCGCTTGCGTGACGGGGAGGCGGGTCACCAGTTGCTCGTCGCTCGAGAGGCCCGCGAGACCGCCCGAGCCCGCGCGCATCGCGGGGTCCGCATCGATCCGCGGGAGCGCCGAGGGAACGTCCAGCGCGAACAGCCAGTGACGGTCGTTCGGCTCGAGGGTCACCGAATAGGTCGCGCGCAATCCGCCCCCGCTCGCGAGTTGCCCGCCTGCGCGCGGCGGAAGGGCACGCCATTCGCGTCCGTTGAACAGCGACAGCACCGGTCCGCGCCAGTAGCGCAGCGCGCGACGCGGGGGCGGACCGTCGAAATCGACGCGGAAGGCCACCGCATCGGAGAGCGACAGTTCGCTGATCGACCCTGGGGCCATGTGATCCGAGAGTCCGGTCCGCGCCGCGTGATCGGCGGGGAGGCCCCACAGCGGGCTGGCGAGCCGCGGGAACAGCAGGAACAGTCCTGCCGCGATCGGCAATCCCTGCCCGATCAGCGTCGCCGTGCGCATCCAGGCCCTGCGCCAGCCGGGCGCCGGAACGCGATCGCCGGTTCCGGACAGCGACTCGAGCGCCGCCCCGGCGGCGAGGATCGCGGGCAGCGAGACGAGCCCCGCGCCGATCGACTGGTCGTAGAAGAACGGCGTGATCAGCAGGAACAGCGCGAGGCAGACCAGCACGGTGCCGTCGCGCAGCGTTCGCACTTCGAGGAACTTGATGCCCACCAGCACGAACAGGAATGCGACGCAGGGATCGCGCCCGACGAAGTAGCCGTAGGACTTGCGGACGGCGATCGCGATCAGGAATGCGAACATCGCGAGCGCCCACGACGGGATGCGCGCGGGTCTCGCGTGAGGCCGCAGGCGGTCGCGGCGCAGCAGCACGAACCGCAGCGCGACCAGCAGCAGCCCGAAGCCCGCGATCCAGAGCGGCAGGTGCAGGATCAGCGGCAACTGCGCCGCGGCGAGCAGGACACCGAGCGCCCGGATCTGCGACCCCGACAGCGCCGTCGCGGTGACCACCACGCCGGGTCTCGTCGTCGCAGGGCGGTGCAATGCGGAAAGCAGCGTCGCCATCACGCGACCGGCGGGAACAGTGCGAGCGCCGTCAGCGCCGCGTGCCGGTGTTTCTCGGACCTGCCGGGCGGCAGCTGCGTTCCGGGCAGCGACAGCGCAAAGGGCCGCGTCGCGCGCTCCGCGGCGAGCACCCACGCGCACAGGCGGGAGAGCTTCGCCTCCGTCGACAGGTGCGTCGGGAGCGCCGCGAACGACAGCAGCAGCG
>DAHUXO010000295.1 GCA_027307095.1 Betaproteobacteria bacterium
TTCGCGCGGGTCGACGATGTCCTCGACGCCGAACGCTTCCGCAGTGCGAAACGGCGACGCGAAGGCCCGCAAACCGGCTTCGATCTCCGCTTCGCGCGCCTTTGGATCGGCGTGCTGCGCAATCTCCCGCCGGAACGCTGCAGCGACGCCGCCTTCTATCGGCAGCGAGCCCCACTCGGCCGACGGCCAGGCAATCTTGAAGTCGAGACCATTCTTGTCCGTCGCACCCATTCCGGCCATTCCATAGCATTTGCGAACGACGACCGTGTACATGGGCACCGTCGCCTGCAGGGCCACGTAGACGCTGCGCATGCCTTCGCGCAGCGTCGCGGCAGCTTCGGCGTCCTTGCCGACCATGAATCCCGGCACGTCGACCAGGAACACGATCGGAATGTGGAAGCAGTCGCAGAGTTCGATGAAATGCGTCTGCTTGCGTGCGCCGCGCACGTCGATGGCGCCGCCGTAGACCATCGGATTGTTGGCGATCACCCCGACGACCTGCCCGTCGAGCCGTGCCAGCGCGGTGATGACGGCCTTGCCGAAGGTCGGCTGGATCTCGAAGACCGAGCCGCGGTCGACGACGAGCTCGATGAGCTTGCGCATGTTGTAGGGCTTGCGGCGGTCGCGCGGAACGATGCGCAGCAGCTCGTCCTCGCAGCGGTCCACGGGATCGTCGCCGGGGATGGTGGGCGGCAGCTCCCAGATGTTCTGGGGCATGTAGCCGAGGAAGCGGCGAATCGTGGCGAAACACGCCGCCTCGTCGGCGACCGCGTTGTCGATCGTGCCGGCCACGTCGACGGCCAGCTGGGATCCGCCCAATTCCTCCTTGCTGATCTTCTGGCCGAGCGAGCGCTCGACCACCGGCGGACCGGCGGCGAACACCTGGGCCGTCTCCTTCACCATCACCGTGAAATGGGAAAGGATCGCGCGACCCGCAGGACCTCCCGCGGCAGTTCCCATGACGGCAGAGACCACCGGCACGGTCCCCATCAATGCCACCGAGCGTTCGAACCCATGCACGCCGGGGAAGACCGCGTGGCCGCGACGCTGGATCGACGTGACGCTGCCGCCGGCGCCGTCGATCAGGTTCACCAGCGGAATCCGGTACTGGTACGCGAGGTCCTCGATGAAGCCGCCCTGGCCGCCCTTCTTGCGATCGCCGCTCCAGCTCGTCCCGCCGCGCACGGTGAAATCCTCGCCACCGACTGCGACGGGGCGGCCGTCGATCTGCGCGATGCCCATCACGTAGGGCGCCGGGCTCACGCTCACGATGCGCCCGTGCTTGTCGTAGTGCCCCGAGCCGGTGAGCTTGCCCACCTCCTGGAACGACCCCGGATCGGCGAGGGCCGCGATGCGCTCGCGGATCGTCAGGCGCCCGCGATCGTGATGCTTCGCGACCGCCTCGTCACCGCCCAGCCGCTCGGCGTCGGCACGCCGCAGGCGCAGCTCTTCGACCTCCGGGGACCAGTCGTCCGCAGCCTCGTGATTCTTCGGATCCGATGTTTCCATGAATGAGTATCGCGTGGATGGATGACCGGGATCACACCTCGAGGATGGCGACCACCTGGCCTTCGGCCACGCTCTTGCCTTCCCCGATGCGGAATTCCCTGATCGTTCCGCCATCCTCGGCGATGACCGGAATCTCCATCTTCATGGATTCGATGATCATGATGGTGTCGCCGGGCTCGAGCTTCTGCCCGACGGCGGTCACGATCTTCCAGACCGACCCGGTGACCTCGGCCTTCGCTTCATAGTTCGCCACGTTGCGTTTCCTGTTTGGATCGTTGGTCTAGTAGCTGGTCGGCCAGGCGCGCATCAGGTGCTGGCCGACACCGCCCGTCAGCCGCAGGCGATGCACATCGAGCGTGCGGATCAGGTAGTCCCGGGTGTCCTGCGGCCGGATCACCGACTGCACTGCGTAGACCGATGCGGCGTCCCAGACCGCGCTGTCGCGGTCCATCTGCTCGAGGAGATCGTCGAAGCCCTCCTGCCCAGGCTCCTTCCCGTGGACGACGCGCACGCCGAATTGCGCATCCATGAAGCTGATCTCGGCCGTGGGCCACGCCGCGACTTCGTCGGAATTGCGACCGCCGCCCATGTTGAGGTAAGCCTGCCCGTAGGTCTTGCGCAGGATGATCGAGACCTTGGGGACCGTCACCAGCTGCAGCGCGTTCATCCAGTTCATGATCTTCCCCGGCGCCCGCTTGCGCTCGGCCTCGGTGCCGATCACGAAGCCGGGTGTGTCGACGAACATCACGATGGGAATGTTGAACGAGTCGCACAGCACCAGGAAGCTCGTCACCTTGTCGCAGGCATCCGCGTCGAGCGCACCGCCCTTGAACAGCGGGTTGTTGGCGATGATGCCGACCGTCTTGCCGTCCAGGCGTGCCAGCGCGGTCACCGCGACCTTTCCGAACCTCGCCTTGATCTCGAACAGGCTGTCGCTGTCGAAGACCGCGCGGAGGATCTTGCGCACGTCGTAGACCTGGGTGCGGCTGGCTGGGAGCAGGCCCAGAACGTCTGCCATCGACGCTCCGGATGCGGGCGGGACCGGGTGCTCCGGCGGCGCCTCGTTGTGGTGGCGTGGAAGATAGCCCAGGAATGCCTTCACGGCGTCGAGCGCCTCCTCGTCCGTGTCGACGACGAGATCGGCGAAGCCGGTGACCTCGGCGTGCAGGCGCCATCCCCCGAGGTCCTGGGGATCGACCTCCTCCCTGATCGCCAGCGAGGCGAGGAGCGCGCTCGAGACCGCGAGCACGGCGCCTTTGCGCATCACGTTGAAGTCCGACAGGACCGCATACCAGGACGACGAGCCGAAGCTCATGCCCAGCGTGGCGGATGCCCACGGTGTCTCGCGCAGGCGCTGGTACTGGACGGGATCGTTCCCCAGCAGCGTCGCCATGCCGCGAGCGCCCATGTGGTCCGGCATCCGGGCCCCCGAGGACTCGCCGAGGAAGACCATCGGCAGTCCGCGCTGCGTCGCCACACGCTTGAGATGGCCGAGCTTGCGTCCGTTGGTCGAGCTCGAAGACGCGCCCATGACTGTGAAATCGTTCGCGGCAACGGCCACCTCGCGGCCGTCGACCTTGCCGAAGCCGGCGATCTTGCCGTCGGTCGGCGTGCGATGACGGTCGGCCGGGTTCGACGCCGATGTCCCGAACAGCCCCGACTCGATGAACGTGCCGTCGTCGCACAGGTACGCGATCCGCTCGCGCGCGTTCAGGACTCCGGCCGCCTTGCGGCGCGCGAGCTTCTCGGGCCCGCCCATGGATATCGCATGCGCGAGCTGTTTCTGGTACTCGAGCAGAACGGACTCGGCTTGCGACGCGGGAGGGGATTCCGGTGCTTTCACGGTGAGCCGGCCTCGGCGGTTGCGGAGCGCCCGGACGTCGGCGCTGCGCCTGCTACGCCCGGGTCGCACTGGATGACGCCCGCACGCTGGAGCGCTGCGATCCTCTCCTCCGGATAGTGGAGCAGGCTTGCCAGAACCTGTCGCGTGTCCTGGCCGATGCGATGGCCGCTGTGCACGATGTGCCCCGGGGTCGCCGACAAGCGGGGCACGACCGCGGCCATCGCGACCGAGCCCAGGTCGTCGTCGGGGGCCGCCACGATGGCCCGGCGCTCCCGATAATGCGGATCGCTGAAGATGTCGGCCATGGTGAAGATGCGGGTGGCCGGAACGCTGTGCTGCTCGAGCAAGCGCTCGAGGTCGGCGAGCTCGAGCGTGCCCGTCCACTCGGCGATCGATTCGTCGAGCTCCTCGTGATTGTCGGAACGGGCGATCGCCGTATGGAACCTCGCTTCCGACGCGAGCTCCGGACGACCCATCGCCGCCGCGAGCCGCCGGAACACCGCATCGCCCATGGCGGTGATGTGAATGAATCCTCCGCCGGCGGTGGGATAGAGATTGTTCGGCGTGCTTTCGGGCAACCTCGATCCGGCCCTCGAGGCTACGTGGCCGAGCTTCTCGTAGGCGGGAATCCAGGGTTCCATGAAGCTGAACGCACATTCATACAATGCAGCATCGATGTACTGGCCCCGGCCTGTCTTCTCCCGGGCGAGCAGCGCCATGACGGTTCCGAACGCGGCATAGAGCCCGGTGATGTAATCGGTCATCGAGACCGCAACGCGCGCCGGCGGCCGGTCCGGGTCGCCGGTGATGTGCCGGATGCCGCTGACGGCTTCGCTGATGACACCGTAGCCGGCACGCTGGCTGTACGGCCCGGTCTGCCCGAACCCGCTGATCCGCACCATGACGATCTTCGGATTGATCGCCGAGAGATCGTCGTATCCGAGACCCCACTTCTCGAGCCCACCCGGGCGGAAGTTCTCGATGACCGCGTCGCAATGGGCGGCAAGCTCGCGAACGATCGCCTGCCCTTCGGGTTTCCGCAGATCGAGGGCGATCAGCGACTTGTTGCGAAAGATGCTGCTCGCGTACAGCGACTTGCCGGCGAAGCGCTTCCCCATGGTCCGCACCGGGTCGCCCTCGGGGGTCTCGACCTTGATCACCTCGGCCCCGAAATCGGCTAGAAGCCGGCCGCAAAATGGACCCGCCACCGTGGAGCCGAGCTCGAGGACTCGATAACCGGCAATCGGCCCGCGCGTCTGCGCGCGATCCGATGCGGATGCGGTCGATTCAGCGCCGACGAGCGGCGGAGTTGGATGTGCTGCGGCAGGTACTTTCACGCGAATCGTCCCTCGGGCCGGGCGGCGATGGCATAATAGTCTGAATGTCGACATTCAGGCAAGAGCCGATGGCGCATCGATCGCAGGCGGGATCAACCCCTTCGTCGCCGAAGGCCTCGCCGTTCACCCCGGCCACGCTGACACCCACGCTTCCGCTGCAGATCGCGGAGCGCATCGGCGAAGCCGTCGTCGACGAGCATTTCGCCCCCGGCGAGCGCCTCAAGGAGGTGGACCTCGCCACCGCTTTCGGCGTGAGCCGGACGACCGTGCGCGAGGCCTTGCGCATCCTCGAGAGCCGCGGGCTGGTGCGGATCCTTCCGCAGCGGGGCGCGCAGGTGACGCAGCTCTCGCGCATCGAGCTCGAGAACCTGTTTGAAATCCGCGCGGTCCTGCTCGGTCTCGCCGCGCGCCATGCCGCGCGCAACTACGAAGCCGTGGACCAGGCGATCCTGCAGGCGCGGATCACCGCACTCGCCGCGGCACGGGACAATTCGAAGGCGTATGCGCGCGCCAGCGCGGAGATCGTCGACTGCGTTGCACGGCTGTCCGAAAACGACCAGCTTGCCGAATTGATCGCCGGATTCGCACAGCGGATCGGTCGCTACACGCGGCTGGGCCTGGCGTCGCGGGAGCGTCGCGCGCACTCGCTCGCCAACTGGCGGCGGCTGGTGCAGGCCGTCGCCACGGGGAACCAGCGGGCGGCAGAGGACATCAATCGACGGCTCGCCCTGGAGAATCGCGACGCTGCGCTGATCGAGATCGAGCGGCGCACTCCTGCCACCAGGGCGCCACGCGCGCGATCCGGATAGGACGCAGCGCGGCGGCGCGCGTCGTGCCGCAGGGTGGGAATGGGCGATTCTTCGTTCGGTCCGGACCCCCGCATAAGGCCTTGACAAATCTGGGCCTTTTTTTGCCGATCCGAGGTCGTGGGCGGGGAACCCGTCGTTGGTGTCAAACTGGCATCCCTCGATCCGACGAAGGATGCTCATGCCAAACATCGGCACAGTGTTGAAGCAGGAAATCGCGCGTCTGTCCCGCAGGGAGATTCGCGCCCAGGTGCATACGACGAAAAAAGCATCGGCGCAGCACCGGCGCGACATCGCCTTGCTGAAGCGCGAAGTGGCGACCCTGAGGCGTCAGGTCGCATTGCTTCAACGGCAAGCGCTCCGCACACCGTCCGCAATCCCGAGCGAATCGACGACCCGCAAAGTGAGATTCGTCGCCAAGGGACTGCGCTCGCAACGCAAACGGCTTGGACTCTCCGCCGAGGACTACGCCAAGCTGGTGGGCGTGAGCGCCCAGTCGATCTACAACTGGGAGCGCGGCCATGCCACGCCGCGCGCCGAGCAGGTCTCGGCGCTTGCGGGGCTTCGCGGCGTGAGCAAGCGCATGGCCGCGGCCCGCCTGGCGCAACTCGGCAGGAAGACCGTCAAGAGGTCGCGCAAGTAACGACGCAGCGCATGCTGCAGATCAAGTTCTCCAATCGCTTCGAGCGCCTGCAGGATGCGCTCCTCGACGCGATGGCCACGCCGCCGCCATCGCCGTTCGTGCGCGAGGAGATCATCGTGCCCAGCGCGGCGGTGAAGCGCCGGGTCGAGCTCGCGGCCGCCGACCGGTTCGGGATCTGCTCGAACGTCCGGTTTTCCTTCCTCGCCCAGTGGCTGTGGCGGCAGATCGGGCACGTCGTCACGGTCTCGGAGATGTCGCCTTTCACCGCGTCGGTGCTCACCTGGCGCGTGCTCTCGATCTTCGGCGAGCAGGCGTTCGTCGCCGAGCATCCACCGCTCGCCGGCTAC
Source organism: Betaproteobacteria bacterium (assembly GCA_027307095.1). Classification (GTDB taxonomy): domain Bacteria; phylum Pseudomonadota; class Gammaproteobacteria; order Burkholderiales; family Casimicrobiaceae; genus VBCG01. The sequence goes on from DAHUXO010000295.1 coordinate 6,486, forward strand.
CTGCGGCATGCGGATGACATCATGCGCTACGAGCTCGCAGCCAGCACCGCGACACTGCTCGAGCACTACCTGACCTACCGTCCGAACTGGCTCACGGCGTGGCTAGACGGCAGGTCCGCCGGCATCCGGGATCTCGACGCCGCACGTCAGGAGGACGAACGCTGGCAAGGCGCGCTGTGGCGCCGCATCGCGCGCGATCTCGGCACCGACAGCCGCCATCCGTCAGTGGCGTTCTTCGACGCGATGAAGAAGATGGGACCCGACGCTCCGGCGCGTGCGGGACTTCCCGCCACCGCCCACGTCTTCTGCCTGCCGACCACGCCGCCGCTCTACCTCGACATCCTGAATCGTCTGGCGCAATGGATCGAGCTGCGGCTGTACGTGCTGAACCCATGCCGCGAATACTGGTTCGACATCGTCGACCCCAAGCGCCTTTCGTACCTCGCCGCGAAGAACCGCGCCGACCATCACGAAATCGGCAACCGGCTTCTGGCCGCGTGGGGCAAGCAGACGCGGGCCCACATCGACCTCCTGCTGCAGGACGACAGCGCCGCGATGGTCGACGACGCCGATTTCGCGCCCGGCGACGGGAAGACGCTCCTTGCGCAGGTCCAGAACGCGATCCTCGACCTGACCGATCTCGCCCACGGCAGCGTCGAGCTCGCCCCCGACGATCGGAGCATCGAGGTCCACGTCTGCCACTCGCTGACGCGCGAGCTCGAGGTACTGCAGGACCAGCTGCTCGCCCTTTTCGCCGCGGAAGATCCGCCGCGGCCGTCCGACATCCTGGTGGTGACACCGGACCTCGAGGCCGCGGCGCCGCTGGTCGACGCGGTGTTCGGCAACGCTCCGAAGGCTTGCGAGATTCCCTACACGATCACCGGCCGGCCAGCGAGCGTGCTCAATCCCTGCGCTCAGACGCTGCTGACCGTGCTCGCCGTCGCCGCATCGCGATTCCACGCGAGCGCCGTGTTCGAGCTGCTGCAGCAGCCGATCATCGCGCGCCGGTTCGCGATCGACGGCGCCGACCTCGAAGCCATCCACGCCTGGATCGGCGAATCGGGCATCCGCTGGGGCATCGATGCTCGCCATCGCGGCGAGCTCGGCCTGCCGGCGACCGGCCGTCACAGCTTCAGCGATGGCCTCGATCGCCTGTTCCTCGGTTACGCGCTGCCCGACTCCGCGGCCGTGCCTCTGAACGAGCGCCTCGCCGCCGGCAACGCGGAAGGCTCGGGTGCACTGGCGCTGGGCAGCTTCCGCGAATTCTTCCGCCAGCTCGAGAAGCTGCACGACGAGCTTGCCCGACCGAAGACGCCGGCCGAATGGCGCCAGACACTGCTGGACGTCATCGATAACTTCACCGCGCCCGCCGGCGACGAGATCGACGACCAGCGCGAGACGGTCGCCGCCGTCCAGGAGCTCCACTCCGACATGTCGCACGGCGGGATCAGCCGGCCTTTCGGATTGGCCCTCGTCCGCACCGCGCTGCAGGCGCTGCTCGACGATCCGACGCGCGGTGGCATGCCCGGAGGCGCCGTCACGTTCGCGGCCATCTCCAGCCTGCGCAACCTGCCGTACCGGGTCGTCTGCGTATTGGGATTGAACGACGGCGCCTTTCCCTCGACGCAGCGAGCCCGCGAATTCGACCTGCTGGCGCGCGACCCGCAGCCCGGCGATCAACAGCGCCGCATCGACCAGCGCAACGTGTTTCTCGACCTGCTCCTCGCCCCAAGGAGTCGCCTGTACCTGAGCTACACGGGACGCAGCGTGCGCGACAATGCGCCATTACCGCCTTCGGTGCTCGTGGCGGAGCTGCTGGATTACTGCGCCGCGGCCACCGACCGGGCGCCATTCACGTCCGATTCGCTGCGGTCGGCACGGGAGCGGCTTACCGTCGAGCATCCGCTGCAGTCATTCTCGCTCGACTATTTCAAGCCCGATGCCGATCCGCGTCGTCGGAGCTTCAACGACGAATATTGCGAAGCGCTGCGAGCGCGATTGGCCGCGGCTGTGTCCCCGCCCGATGCGGCGCCCGCGATGGAAAGAGTGCCCGCGGCATCCGCCGCCGAAGGGGAACTCGCGGCCTTGGCTGAAACCGGTGGCGCGAGCGAGGACGAGGGCGACGACGGGAATGTGGCGGCGGAACCGCAGCAGAAGTTCTTCGCGCTTTCGCTGGCTGCGCCCGGTCCGGAGTTCCACGACGTCGCGCTGGACGACCTCCTCCGCTTCTTCGGCAATCCCTGCCGCTACCTGCTGCGCAAGCGCCTGGGCATCGTGCTGCCCGAGGGCGACGAGGAACTGGAGGACGACGAGCCGTTCCTTCCCGATCGGCCCGCGCGCGACGCCCTCGCAGGGCGCGTGTTGCCGCGGCTGATCGGCGGCGAGACCGTCGCCGACGTTCGCGAATTCGCGCGGGCCGGCATCGAATATCCGGACGGGCGCCTGGGCGATATCGAACTGGACCGCGAGTTGCTGCGGCTCGACGCGTTCGCGCGCGCAGTCGGCCCCGCGCTCGCCGAGCCGCGGGCCGCTCCGGCGAGCACGACTCTCGAATTCGCGCTCGACGGCGAAATCTGGCGCCTCACCGGCAGCTTCGGGGACTTGCGCAAGGGTGGACTCGTCCGCCATCGCTACGACGACGCGCGCGCCCGCGATTACCTGAACGGCTGGATCGAGCACCTGTTCGTCAACGCGATGGCGCCGGCCGAGGTCAGCGCGCAGACGACCTGGTACTCGCGCGACGGCCGTTACGTGCTGCCCCCGATCGACGACGCACGAGATCGGCTCGAATCGCTCATGAAGCTGTACCGCGAGGGGCTGCAGCGCCCGATCCACTTTTTCCCGAGGTCCGCGTGGAAGTACGTGAGCGAAGGCGACAGCCTCTCCGAGGCCGCGAACGCGTGGTACAGCGCCCGCCACCGCCCCCATGGCGAGGACCGCGACCCGGCCTACCACCTGGCGCTGCGCGGCATCGAAGACCCTCTCGACGACGAATTCACCGAATATGCGACCGCGTTGTTCCGGCCGCTCCTCGCCGTCATCGCCGATGATCGGTTGAAGGCGCGGGCATGAGCGTCCCGACCGAGTTCGACGTCTTCGGCTGCCGACTCGACGGGGTCAACCTGATCGAGGCATCGGCCGGCACCGGCAAGACCTGGAACATCTGCGGGCTCTACCTGCGGCTGCTGCTGGAGCGCGGACTGCAAGTCCAGCAGATCCTGGTCGTGACGTTCACCAACGCCGCCACCGCCGAGCTGCGCGAACGCATCCGCTCACGGATCGTCGAGACGCTGGCTTACCTGCGAGACGGCGACACAGCCGACCCGTCCGTCGATCCTTTCGTGCCGGGTCTCGTGCAGGCGGTCGAGCGAAACGCCCGCATCGAGCGCACGCAACTCGGACGTACCCTCGACCAGGCGCTGCAATTCTTCGACGAGGCCGCGATCTTCACCATTCACGGCTTCTGCCAGCGGGCGCTCGCCGACGCTTCCTTTTCCGCAGGCCTGCCGTTCTCGCTCGAGCTCGTGACCGACGATCGCGAAATGGCGATGGAGGTCGTCCAGGATTTCTGGCGCCGACGCGTCGCCGATGCCGGCTGCTCGCCGGAACTCGCCGCCTACCTGCTCCAGAAGAAGGATTCACCGGAGAAGTACCGAGACCTGCTGCTGCGCAGCGTCGCCAAGCCGCTGGCGAGACCCGTGTGGCCGCTGGCGATCGATGTACCGGCTGCGATCGACATGACCGCGCTGTCCGCGGCCTACGATGCGGCGCAAAGGACCTGGGCCGTGCAGCGCGCCGCGATCGTCGAGCTCGTCAAAGCATCGATCCCGGCGCTCAACAAGGGCTCGTACAAGGACGCGACGATCGATCGTGCCGTCGCTGCCTGGGACGCATGGTTCCGCGAAGCCACGCCGCTCGCCCCGATCGACGCAGACGCGAAGCCGGAGCTCCTATCGACCTCCATCCTGACCAAGCGCACCAACAAGAATCAGACGACGCCCGGCCACCCATTCTTCGACGCCGCAGATGTCGTGCTCGCCGAGCGCCATACGATCACGCAGGCACTCGATCTCGCCCGCCTGCGCCTGGTCCGCGCCCTGATCGACACCGTCATCCCGGATCTGCGACAACGCGAGCGAGAGCGGCGCGTGATCTCCTTCGACGACATGCTCTACAACCTCTACGACGCGCTCGAGGGCGGCAATCATCCCGAGCTGGCTGCGTCGCTGAGCGAGAAGTTTCCGGTGGCGCTGATCGACGAATTCCAGGATACCGATCCGCTGCAGTTCGCGATCTTCGACCACATCTACGGCAAGAACGGCCTGCCGGCATTTCTCGTCGGCGACCCCAAGCAGGCGATCTACAGCTTCCGCCACGCCGACCTGCACACGTACCTGCGGGCGCGCCAGAGCGCGTCCGTCGTCTGCACGCTCGCCGCCAACCAGCGCTCGACCCAAGGGCTGATCGAGGCGCTGAACGGGCTCTATTCGACCAAGCCGGACGCATTCATGCTGCCCGGCCTCGACTATCACCCGGTCACGATGGGCGACAAGCGGCGCTTGCCGCTCACCGACACGACCACCGGCGCGACGACCGACGCGACCACCCGCGAGACCACCGACCGGGCGGCGCGGCCCGCCGACCTCCAGGTGTGGACGCTCCCGCAGGCACCCGGAGGCGAGCCCCTCCTCAAGACCGAAGCCAGGGTGCGAGCCGCGCGGGCGACCGCCGCCGAAATCGCGCGGCTCGTCACCGAAGGCGAGCAGGGCCGCATCCGTATCGGCGAGCGTCCGCTGCGGCCCGGCGACATCGCGGTGCTGGTGCGCACGCACAAGCAGGGCGGCGAGTTGAAGCGCGAACTCGCAGCGCTGGGCATCGGCAGCGTCGAGTTGTCGCAGGCGAGCGTGTTCCAGACGCCCGACGCCGAGGAAGTCGAGCGCGTGCTGATCGCGATCAACCAGCCGTCGCGGGATACGCTGCTGCGCGGCGCGCTGGCCACCGAGATGATGGGCTGCGACGCTGCCACCATCGCGGAGATCTCGGGCAGCGAGACCAAGCTCATCGACTGCCTCGAGCGCTTCGCACATTACCGGGATGTCTGGCTGCGCCAGGGTGTGGGCGTCATGTACCGCAAGCTCCTGTCCGACGAAAGGGTCAGCGCGCGCATGCTCCGCCGCGACGACGGCGAGCGGCGGCTCACCAACCTGCTGCACCTGGGCGAGCAGATCCATCAGGCGGCTGCGACGCACGAATCCCCGGACGCGCTGCTGCGCTGGCTGGCAGCGCAGCGCCGCGACGGCGCCGCCGACGAAGTCGCACAGCTGCGCCTCGAATCCGACCGCAATCTCGTCCAGATCGTCACCATCTACAAGGCGAAGGGTCTGGAATTCCCGATCGTGTTCTGTCCGTTCCTGTGGGACGGCAACACGAGGTTCGGCGGCCCGAAGCCGGAAGGACGCGAATATCACGGCGACGATGGCGCAGCGCTCATCGATTTCCGCTCCGACGGCGAGCTCGGCCCGCAGAAGGCGCAAGTCGACGACCAGATCAAGCTCGAGACATCGGCCGAGTCGCTGCGCCTCATCTACGTCGCGCTGACGCGTGCCGTGTATCGCTGCTACCTGATCACCGGCACGTACAGCACGAACAAGTCTGGCAAGGTCTCGACTTCGGAGAGCACGAAGAGCCTGCTCAACTGGCTGGTTGCCGGCGGCAACGAATCGCCGAAGGGCTGGCTCGACGGCAAGCGCCCGCCGGCCGACATCACCGCCGCATGGGAAGGCCTCGCCGGGCGCCTGGCCCCCCACCTCGCCCTCGCCCCGCTGCCCGACGAAATAGGCGCACCGGTCGCGCTGCCCGGGCCCGCGCCCGAATCCCTCGCCGCCCTGCCCCCGCCCAAGACGATCGCAACCGCGTGGCGGCTGGGCAGCTTCAGTGGCCTTGCCAGCGATGCGAAAAGCGAAGGCGCGGCAAACGACCACGACGCGCGGATCGCCGATCGCACGAAGAGGATCGGCCTGCCGCCACCCAGTGCGGCACCCGACGACATCCTGCGCTTTCCGCGCGGTGCCGGCGCCGGCGACTGCCTGCACGCGATCTTCGAGCGCATCGACTTCACAGCCCCGGCGGGCTGGGACGGCGCCATCACCGACGCCTTGTCCGCGCATCCGCAATTCGGCCCCGGGGTGGGGGTGGGCGCGGCCGGGCGGTCGCCCGGATTCGCGCGCATGGCGACGCGGATGCTGTCCGACGTGAC
>DAHUXO010000303.1 GCA_027307095.1 Betaproteobacteria bacterium
CCACAGCCAGGGCGATTTGACCGCAGGATCGAGAATCCGCTCGATGCCGTAGGCGAAATCGGCGGCGGTCAGCTCGCGGCGCCTGCCCTTGAACGCGGGGTCCGGAGTGAAGTAGATGCCTTTGCGGACCGTGCAGACGTAGGTCCTGCCGCCATCCTCGACCGCAGGCATCGCCTCGAGCGCGCGCGGAACCAGCCTGACCGGGCGTGCGAGGTAATCGTAATCCAGCATCGTGTCGAACACGTTTTCGATGACGCTGTCGGAGGCGGCATCGGAAGCGAACGCCGGATCGAAGCTCGTCTCGGCCCCCGGAAAGGCGATGTGCAGGACCTTCGACGGGTCGGCCGCATGCGCCGGACGGGCCGCGACCGCGGCGACAAGGACGCACAGAAGCGCGGCGAACAGGACGGGACGCGCCAGAACGCGAGAGAATGCGGAGGGCATCAGGTGCGGCGAGGTCGGCGGCGAACGCGCGCATCCTAGCACTCGACGCGAAAGGCGTTCGATGCGAGATCGGATCGGAACCTACCGGGGGTGACGCGGTGGAGATGAAACGGATGAGCGGCGGCAGCCTGCACGCCGCCGGTTACGACGAGCGCGACCGCAAGCTGGTCGTGGAGCTGACGTCGGGAACGCTCGAATTCAGCGGCGTCCCGGGCGAGGTCTGGCGGCGCTTCTCCGGCGCGTCGTCGCCGTGGAGCTACTACCGCGACAACATCGAAGAGGAGTACACGGCGCGGCGAGTCCGCTGAGCAGGCGGATGGCGCGTCGGCCCGAGCATCCTTCCGGCTCGACGGGCAGGGACGGCGGATGGGCGGCAATGCGCATCCCCGCCGGCGAGCGGGCGTCCGGGCGGGGATGCAATGCAGCGACGCCGAGACGGCGACTTACTGGATCGTCAGCTTGCGGGCCGTAGACGCCGGTTTCTTGGCCAGCGTCAGTTCCAGCACCCCCTTGTCGAACTTCGCCGAGCTCGTCGTCTCGTCGAGCTCGACCGGCAGCGTGAAGCTGCGGTAGAAGCGCCCGAAATGACGCTCGGTACGCAGCACGCGGGCGCCCTCGGCCGGTTCGCTCGTACGTTTCACCTCGGCGGTAATCGTGACCTGGTTGCCCTCGATCGCGACCTGGATGTCCTCCTTGCCGACGCCGGGCATGTCGGCGTGGACGACGTAGGCCGTGTCGTTCTCGCTGACGTCGATGCGGATGCCGCGGGGCGCGTCGCGCTCGGCCGCGACCGGGCGAAAGAAGCTGCGGAGCAGGCTGTCGACTGCGGTGTCTGCGAACGGATCGTAGATCTGTAGTCTGGTCATGGCGGATTCCTTTGCGTTGTTGGTGGGCCATGTCGGCAGGCTCGCGGGTTGCGCAGCTGCCGGCGTACGGCTGTACTCGCAATCTAGGGTCCGCCGGCCCGGATTCAAGCCCCCCTGCCCGGACGGGAGACTGGACCGGCGGCAGCCGGCGTCCCGGGTCCGCCCGGACCCGATGCGCGCCGGGGGGAAGTGGCCGATAATCCCCGCCCATGAACCCGCCGGATGCCGCACCCGCCCTCACACCCGCCCAGCGCAGCGAGCTCGATGCGCGGCTGCGCGAGCGCCAGCACGCGTTGCGCAGCGACGTCGCCGCCAAGCTCAAGACCCAGGACGACCCGCGCCTGGTCGGCTTGCGCAACCGGATGGAGGACACCGACGACTGGGCCGCCGCCGACGCGATGGCCGCGCAGGACATCGCGCAGGTGTCGCACGATCTCGCGGAGCTGACGCAGGTCGAGCAGGCGCTCGCGCGCATTGCCGACGGCAGTTATGGCGCGTGCGTCGACTGCGGCCGGCCGATCCCCCAGGCGCGTCTGTACGCGTATCCGACAGCGACCCGCTGCGTCGCCTGCCAGGAGCGACGCGAGGCCGCCGAACGCCGCAGCGGCATGCCGGGCGAAGCGCGCTAGCGCCGCTTCGCCTTCGCGCCCGCGGAGGACCCACCGCGCGCAGCGCCGCCGTGGGCGGTGAGCCACGCGAAGAACTCGCGGTACCAAAGCCGCGAGTTCTGCGGCTTCAGGATCCAGTGATTCTCGTCGGGAAAGTAGACGAGGCGCGCGGCGACGCCCTTGGCCTTCAGCGTGTTGTAGTACTGCAGCCCCTGGGTCGCCGGGACGCGGTAATCGAGCTCGCCGTGGATGACCAGTGTCGGCGTCTTCGCATTCTTCACATAGTGATGCGGTGACTGGCGCATCACCCGCGGCTCGTCGTCCCAGTGGAAAGCCCCGAGCTCCTTGGCGAAGAACCTGTAGCCGTCGGTCGCCATCATGGCGACCCAGTCGTAGCACCCGGCATGGCAAACGTAGGCGCGATAGCGGTCGGTGTGGCCGTTCATGTACGCGACCATGAATCCGCCATAGCTGCCCCCGGTCGCCATCAGTCGCTCGCGATCGATGCAGCCTTGGCGCAACAGGAAATCGGTGCCCGCCTCGGTGTCGGCGAGCTCCTTCTCGCCATAGCGCCCGGTGATCGTCTCTAGAAACTTCTGCCCGAATCCCGATGAGCCGTGATAGTTGACCGCGGCGACCACGTAGCCCTGTCCGGCGAAAACCTGCCCGTTCCAGCGGTAGTGCCAGCCGTCGTGATGAGCGGCATGCGGCCCGCCGTGGATCGAATGCATCAGCGGCCACTTCTTCCGGGCCTCGAATCGTGGCGGATAGGTGACGAACATCTGCACCGGCTCACCGTGCCAGCCCTTGACGGTGAATTCGCGCACCTCGCCCAGTGCATGGCGGGCGAGCAGCGCGCGGTTCATCGACTCGATCTGCCGCTCGCCGCTGCCGTCGCCCTGCGCCGCGAACAGCGCTGGCGGATGCATCGCGCTGTCGCGCGCGTAGGCGAGCACGCGACCGTCGGCCGAGCGGGCGAACCCCGAAATCACGCCGCCCGCGACGAGCTGCGTCGGAAGCTCGTTCGACAGCGGATGGCGCCACAATCCGACGCGGCCACGATCCTCGACCAGCGACAGCAGCGCTCTCGAATCCGGAGTCCACTGGAGGTGCTGAGTCGCCCGGTCGAACGCCGGCGCGATCACCGCCACCTTGCCCGACTTGCGCTCGATGACGCGCAGATGCCCCTGGTCGTTGTACGAGCGCTCGGTGTCGTAGGCGTGCCAGGCGATGTAGCGACCATCGGGCGAATAGCAGGGATGCTCGTCGGACATGCCGCTGTCGGCGGTCAGATTTCGCCAGCGCCCGCTCTTCAAGTCGACGACGGCGATGTCGGCGCGGTTCATCATCGCCGGCTCGACATTGGGATCGATCGTCAGCGCCAGCTCGCGACCGTCGGGGGAGATGTCGTAATGGTCGGGCGTCGGCTCCCAGGGCTGCAGCGCGAGTCCGGTCCCCGCGAGCAGGTCGCGGCAGCGTCCAGTCGCGACATCGCAGACGAAGACGTGCGGCTCACGACCGTCGGTCAGCCAATGGTCCCAGTAGCGGTATTCACCACGTTCGCTGACGTGTGCCTTGACCTTGTCGTCCTTGCGCGACTTCAGGCGCTTCGCCTGCGCCGCATCACCATCGAGATCGCGCCACACCCACGACACGAATGCGATGCGCTTGCCGTCGGGGAACCACTTGACCGCCGTCGCACCCGTCGAGAGGCTGGTGAGCCGGGTCGCTTCGCCGCCGTCCGGTGCGATCAGGTACACCTGGGCTTCGGCATCGTCCTTGCGCTTGGCGGTGAACGCGATGTGCCTGCCATCCGGCGACCAGCGCGGATCGCTGTCCTTGTCCCCTGCCGTCAGCCTGCGCGCCTTGTTCGCGGCGCGGGACGCGCCGCTTGCCGCACCGGTCGGGAACAGCCACAGCTCGGTCGAACCGACGTTCCTGTCCATGTCGTAGGACGTCACCGGCGCACAGGCAAGCTGGCCATCCGTCGAGAGCGTCGGAGCGCCGATGCGCTTGATCGCCCACAGCGCCTCGGCATCGAGCGGAGGTTTGCCGCGGGAGGGGCGGGCCCGGTGCGTCGTCGGCATGCGCGGTTCCTGTCGGAGTAGAATGAAAGGCGTGATTCTAGCCCGGGTGTCGCACCGCGACCGCCGGTGGCCGGCTGCAAAACGCCCCGGGCTTCGCATCGATTCCCCGACACCACCCGTCGACCGAAGGCTTCGATCATTCACCCGCCCGCCTGGAACCGCATCGAACAATGACTGCAATGAACTATCGCCGGCTCGGACGTTCCGGCCTCAAGGTGAGCGAGCTCGCGTTCGGATCGTGGGTGACCTACGGCAACCAGCTCGACGAGGGCATCGCGCGCGAATGCATGGCCGCCGCGCACGACGCCGGGGTCAATTTCTTCGACAACGCCGAGGTCTATGCGAAGGGGCGTTCCGAGACGATCATGGGCGACGCCCTGGCGAAGCTCGCATGGCGCCGCGAGTCCTACGTCGTTTCGACCAAGTTCTACTGGGGGCTCCACGACGGCCCGAACCAGAAGAATACGTTGAACCGCAAGTACCTGATGCAGGCGATCGACGGCTCGCTGTCGCGCCTTCGGCTCGACCACGTCGATCTCGTGTTCTGCCACCGGTCCGACCCCGAGACGCCGATCGAGGAAACCGTGCGCGCGATGCACGACATGATCGTCGCGGGCAAGGCGCTCTACTGGGGCACCTCGGAATGGAGCGCCGCGGAGATCGCCGCCGCCTGGGAGATCGCCGAGCGGCACCACCTGCACAAGCCGGTGATGGAGCAGCCGCAATACAACCTGTTCCACCGCGAGCGCGTCGAGAAGGAATATGCGCGGCTCTACGACGACTACGGCATCGGCACGACGACGTGGAGCCCCCTGGCCTCCGGGCTTCTGACCGGCAAGTACTCGGACGGCGTCCCGGCCGATTCGCGCGCAGCGCTGAAAGGCTTCGAGTGGCTCGCCGAGCGCATCCTCGAACCCCGTCGCATCCAGCAGGTCAAATCCCTGGCACCGATCGCGGGCGAGCTTGGCTGCACGCTCGCCCAGATGTCGCTCGCCTGGTGCCTGAAGAACCCCAACGTCTCGACCGTGATCACCGGCGCGAGCCGGCCGTCGCAGGTGACCGAGAACATGAAAGCGCTGGATGTCGTTCCGAAGCTGACGTCCGACGTGATGGCCCGCATCGAGGCGATCGTCACCGCGTGACCCGCATGATCGACGACGGCGCCGCGATCACCGGATCGCTCCCGACCGACACTGACGGCTCGCCGGCATGAATCCGCTCGAATCCTGGACCGAAGAACAGCGCTCGGCGTTCCTGTATCGCGCCTGCGCCGATGCCGAGTCGGGGACCGTTCGCGCCGAACTGTTCCGACGACTCGCCGGCGAGGCAGAAGCGCAGGCGACGATCTGGCGCGCCCAGCTGACGGCGCGCGGTCACCCGGCGCCGGGGCCGTTCGTGCCCGATGCGCGCACGCGCCTGGTGGCGAGACTGGTCCAGTGGCTCGGGCCGCGCCGGCTGCGCAACGTGCTGTCCGCGATGAAGGTTCGGGGCATGACGATCTACGGTAGCGCGCCACCTTCCGAGCCCGGCCACAGCGCACCGGCCGTCGGGTCGCAGTTCGAGCGCCGCCATCGGGGTCTTGGCAGCGGCGGCAATCTTCGAGCGGCAGTCTTCGGCGTCAACGACGGCCTCGTGTCCAATGCGAGTCTCATCCTCGGCGTGGCCGGCGCGAGCACCGACGTCAAGGTCGTCGTGCTGACGGGTGTCGCGGGCATGGCTGCCGGAGCATTCGCGATGGCTGCAGGCGAGTACGTGTCGGTGCAGTCGCAGCGCGAGCTGTACGAATACCAGATCGGGCTCGAACGCGACGAGCTCAAGGAATACCCCGAGGCCGAAGCGCAGGAGCTCGCATTGATCTATGCAGCCAAGGGGCTCCCCGCCAAGCAGGCCGACCGCCTGGCCAAGCGCCTGGTCGCGGATCCGGAGCACGCGCTCGACACCCTGGCGCGCGAGGAGCTCGGGCTCAATCCCGGGGAGCTCGGGTCGCCGCTGGGGGCGGCGTCGAGCTCGCTGATCTCGTTCGCCGTCGGCGCGTTTGCGCCGCTCGCCCCCTACCTGTTCGGCGGCGGCGACCATGCGCTGCCGTGGACGATCGGCATCACCGCCACCGGATTGTTCGGCGTGGGCGCCGCGCTGTCGCTGTTCACCGGGCGCAATGCACTGTACTCGGGCGCGCGAATGCTGCTGCTCGGTGCGATCGCGGGTGCGGTCACTTTCGCGATCGGCCGCACGCTGGGCATCGCCGCCGGGTGATCGACGCCGCCGCCGCCATCCGGCCCCCGGACGCGCGAGGCAGCCTGAGCGCGGCATGACCCGGTCGAACGGCGTACTCAGGCTCAAGGCCGGGCGTGAGCGGTCGCTCGCGCTGCGGCATCCCTGGATCTTTTCCGGTGCGATCGAAGGAGTCGAGGGCAACCCCGCCCCCGGGGCAACGGTCGACGTCGTCGACGCCGCCGGCGCGTTCGCGGCACGCGCAGCCTGGTCGCCCGTCTCGCAGATCCGGGCGCGCGTGTGGAGCTTCGAGCCCGACACGGCAATCGACGATGCGTTCTTCACGCGTTCGATCGCGCGCGCCGTGGCAACGCGCGGCGGGATGCTCGACACCGAGCACACCGCGTGCCGCCTCGTTCACGCGGAATCCGACGGGCTGCCCGGTATCGTCGCCGACCGCTACGGGGATACCGTCGTCGTGCAACTGCTCTCCGCCGGAGCCGAGGCCTGGCGCGGCGCCATCGCCGCAGCCCTGCAACAGGCGACCGGCGCGCGCTGCGTGTTCGAGCGCTCGGATGCCGACGTGCGCAGCCTCGAAGGCCTGGACAGCCGCACGGGCCCGGTCATCGGGGTGCTGCCGCGCGAGGTGGGGATCGTCGAAGACGGATTGCGCTACCGCGTCGACGTCGAGCACGGGCAGAAAACCGGCTTCTACCTCGACCAGCGCGACAATCGCGCGATCCTGCGCCGTCACGCCGCGGGCAGGCGGGTGCTCAACGCCTTCTGCTATTCAGGGGGATTCACCGTCGCGGCGCTCGCGGGAGGCGCGAAATCGGCGCTGTCGATCGACAGCTCGGCGGACGCGCTGGCGCTGGCGCGCAGCAACCTCGCCCGGAATCCCGCGCTCGATGCCGCACGGGCCGAATGGCGCGAGGCCGACGTGTTCGCCGAGCTGCGGAACCTGCGCAATCGCGCGGAGCAATTCGACCTGATCGTGCTCGATCCGCCGAAATTCGCGCCGACCGCGGCACTCGCGCAGCGTGCGGCGCGCGCCTACAAGGACATCAACCTGCTTGCGCTGAAGCTGCTCTCCGCCGGCGGTCTCCTCGCAACGTACTCGTGCTCGGGCGGGATCGATGCGGCGCTGTTCCAGAAGATCGTCGCGGGCGCCGCGCTCGACGCGAAGGCTGATGCCGCAGTTATCATGCGCATGGGCGCATCGGCCGATCATCCGGTCGCGTTGAGCTTTCCCGAAGGCGAGTACCTGAAAGGCCTGCTGATCCTGAAGCGCTGACGAAGCACATGAAAAAACAAGGCCGCAACGGGTTGCCCCGTGCGGCCTTGTCATCTCGATCGGACGGACAGGAGATCGCCCGATCGTGTTTGGAAAACGTCGCGCTAAGCGAAGGCTCCCCGACTCATTTTGCCGACATGCACTCCGACATGAACTTCTTGCGTTCGTCGCCTTTCATCCCCTTCGACTTGGTGTTGCAGGCGCCCATCTTGGTGTCGTAGGTCTTCTTTTCGGCGCTGAGGCAGTCCTTCATGAACGCCTTGCGTACATCGCCTTTCTTGTCACCCGCCTTTGCGTTGCAGGTCTTCATGCGCTCCTGCTGAACGTTCGCGGCGAACGCGGGCGTTGCAACGGCGGCAAATGCGCCGATCAATGTCAGCGCAAGCAGTTTCTTCATGGAATGGCTTTCCTTCGATTGAATGCTCGTGAGGTTGAACTGCGGGTACCGGAGTCGGGCGCCGGTTGCGGGCGCCCTCCTGAAGCTCGAGACCAGTCTACGGCAAGCGAAACGCGCGCGGCAATCAATTCGCTGACCTGGGCACGCAGCCTGTTGCGCCGGCGCCATCTTGCGGCGCAGCACGGCAATTACCATGCCTTCCAGCCGCCGGGGCCCGGGACGGGGTAGAATCGCCAAATGCATGAAAAACCTGGGAAAAGCTTCGAACCATGATCCTCGTCCTCGAACCGAATACCCAGCCCGAAAGCGCCGACTACCGGATGCTCGTCGCGCAGCTCGAGCGCCTGCCCAGTGTCGATTTTCGGGTCCATCGCGAAGTCGGCAGCGAGGTGACCCTGACCGAGATCTACCTGATCGGCAACACCGCCACCCTGACCGTCGAACAGATGCAGGTGCTGCCGTGCGTCGAGAAGGTCGTGCGGGTTTCCGAGGCGTATCGCGTGCTCGGTCGCCACAAGCAGGGCGATGACCGACCCTCGTCGTTCGAATACAACGGCGTTCATTTCGGGCAGGACAGCCTCAACGTCTTCGCCGGTCTGTGCGCAGTCGATTCCCCTGGGTCGGTCGAAGGCATGATGAAGGCGCTGCGGGACCGGGGCCAGGTCTGCACGCGCATGGGCGCCTACAAGCCGCGCACGTCGCCTTACGCGTTCCAGGGCTTCGGAGCGAAATGCCTGCCTTACGTGTTCGAGCTCGCAGGCAAGTACGCCATTCGCGTCATCGCGATGGAGATCACCCACGAGTCCCACGTCGACGAGATCCGCGCCGCGCTCGCCCAGACCGGCAATCCCACCGGCGTGATGCTACAGATCGGCACGCGCAATACCCAGAATTTCGAGCTGCTGAAGCAAGTCGGCAAGCAGCAGGAGTTCCCGGTGCTCATCAAGCGCGGCTTCGGCATCACGCTCGATGAATCGCTGAATGCGGCCGAGTACCTCGCCACCGAGGGCAATCGCAAGATCGTGTTCTGCCTGCGCGGGATGAAGACGAACATGGGCGACCCGCACCGCAATTTCGTCGATTTCGCGCATATCCCGGTGGTCAAGCGCCTCACGCGCATGCCGGTCGGGATCGACCCGTCGCATTCGGTCGGCACGCGCGCCCGCGCGCCCGACGGGCTGCTCGACATCTTCCACGTCGTTGCGCAGGGCGTCGTTGCGGGCGCCAACATGATCCTCGTGGATTTTCATCCCGATCCAGCGCGCGCGTTGGTCGATGGGCCCCAGGCGCTGCTGCTGTCGGAGCTCTCGCATTTCCTCGACGACGTCGCGCTCGCGCGGGAGGCGTACGCGAAGCGCGCCGAGCTCGCGCGGCGCAAGGTCCCTGCCGCCGCGTGAGCGCGACGGCCCGCCCCGAGGGCGAACCCCGGAGTGCGCAGCACGAAGCTGGCCCAGTGAGTACCGGGCGTCGATGACTTCGCCGACCTCCCCCGGTCCCTATCGCGCACCGCGCTGGCTCGTCGGCGGCCATGCGCAGACCGTCTGGCCCTACGGCCTGCGGCGGCACCAGGTGCAGCTGCGACGCGAACGGATCGACACCACCGACGGCGATTTCTGGGATTTCGACTGGCTCGATGCCGGCGACGATCCGCAGCGTCCGATCGTCATCCTGTTCCACGGCCTCGAGGGCGACTCCTCGTCGCACTATGCGCGCGCACTGCTGAACGCGCTCGCGCGCGTCGGCTGGCGCGGTGTCGTTCCGCATTTCCGCGGCTGCGGCGGCGAGCCGAATCGCCTGCCGCGTGCGTATCACTCGGGAGACCACGCCGAGGTCGGCATGATGCTCGACGCGGTGCGTGCGCGCATCGACCCGGCCACGCCTGCCTATGCGGTCGGCGTCTCGCTCGGCGGCAGCGCGCTGCTGAACTGGCTGGGCCGCGCGGGCAGCGACGCAGCCAGGCTTCTCACCGCGGCCGCGGCGGTATCGACGCCGCTCGACCTCATGGCGGCGGGCGTCGCGATCGGGCAAGGCTTGAATCGCGCCTACACCAGGCATTTCCTGACGACGCTCAAGCCCAAGTCGCTCGTGATCGCCAGGCGCTTTCCGGGGCTGCTCGACGCGGCCCGCATCCGCCGCGTGCGCACGATGTGGGAATTCGACGACGTGGTCACCGCCCCGCTGCATGGCTTCGCCGGCACGCGGGACTACTGGACGCGTGCCTCGTCCAAGCCGTGGCTTGCGCACATCGCGTTGCCGACGCTGGTCATCAATGCGCGAAACGATCCGTTCATTCCGGCACGCTCGCTGCCCGGACCCGCCGACGTGAGCCGCGCCGTCGTTCTCGAGCAACCGCGACACGGCGGTCACGCTGGCTTCGCGCAGAGTCCGTTTCCCGGCAACGTCGATTGGCTCCCGCAACGGTTGCTACACTTCTTCGTCCATGGCTCCTGAACCCGATATGATGAGTCCCGAGATCTTCAAGGCCTACGACATCCGCGGCGTCGTCGGGCGCACGCTCACCCCCGACGTCGTGCGCAGGATCGGGCAGGGGCTCGGCAGCCTCGCCCATGAGCGCCGGCGCAACGCCATCGCGGTTGGCCGCGACGGG
>DAHUXO010000242.1 GCA_027307095.1 Betaproteobacteria bacterium
TTGCGCGACGACGAGCTCGCCGCGATGCGCGTGAACGTCGATGCCTACGTCAAGCGCGGAGACTGGTACCGGAACGATCTGCAGCTGATCGATTGATGCGGCGCCGCGCGGGCTGCGCCGCCTGCTGCGCAATCGGCAACGCCGATCCGGTCCTCCGGCCTGTCCAATCGACGGGTGCGGACGACCGCTGGCGAAGCGCGCCGTGAACCGAAGGGTTGCGTCCGATGTCCTACCGGCGCTACCGACACGCAAGGAGAGATCGATATGAGGGTTCAGCTGGCCTTCGGCCTGATGCTCGCGGCGGGACTGGTCGCAGTCGCGCACCAAGCCCGCGCGGCCGAGGCTCCCGCGCACGTCGCCGCCCTGCGGGGTAGCGCCGTGCTGCGCGCCAGGCTCGGCAACGGCCTGCGCGTGGTGATCGTGCGCGACACGCTTGCGCCGACAGTCACGACCCAGATGACCTACCTCGCCGGAGGCTACGAGACGCCGGCTGGATTTCCGGGAACGGCGCACGCGCTGGAGCACATGATGTTCCGCGACAGCAAGGGACTGACCGGCGCGCAACTGAACGAGATCACCGGCAAGATGGGGGGCGACAACAACGCCTTCACCACCAACGACGCGACCCAGTTTTCTTTCGTCGCGCCCGCCGCCTATCTGGACCTGGCGCTGCGCATCGAGGCAGGACGCATGCGCGGCGCGCTGCTGTCCGACAAGGACTGGCGCCTCGAGAAAGGCGCGATCGAGCAGGAAGTCTCCGGGGACATCTCGGATCCGGGCTTCCTCGCGTTCGAGCAAGCCGAGCATCTCCTGTACGCAGGCACCGGCTACGCCGAGGATCCGCTGGGCACGCGGCCGTCCTTCGACAAGACCACCCCGAAGACCTTGCGCAGGTTCTACGACAACTGGTATCGACCGAACAACGCGATCTACGTGATCGTCGGCGACGTCGATCCGCAGGCGACACTGGCCGACGTCAAGGCACTGTTCGCCTCGATCCCGGCCCGGCCGACGCCTTCGCGCAAGCCGGTGATCCTCCGACCGGTCAAGGCGCAGACCATCTCCCGAACGACGCCCGCGGGCATCGGCACCGTGCAGTTCCTCTACCGGATGCCCGGCCTCGAATCCCGGGACAATGCGGCTGCGCAGGTGCTGCTGGACGTGCTCAACAATCCGCGCAGCGCGCTGGCCGAACTGGCAGCGCAAGGCAAGGTGCTGAGCGCCGACGCAGGACTCCAGCCGTTCATGCGCGGCGGCATCGGCATCGTCGAGGTCGGGTTCGCGAAAGGCAGCGACCCGCAGAAAGCGCGTGCGCGACTCGACCGCGTGGTCGGCACCCTGCTCGAGAGCGGCGTATCGCCCGACCTGGTCGAGGCCGCCAAGCGCTCCGAGCGCGCGCAGTTCGAGTTCAACAAGAACAGCGCGACCAGCGTCGCGAGCGCGTGGTCGCAGGCGCTCGCCTGGCAGGGGCTGGACTCGCCGGAGGCCGCGGAGCGCCAGATCCAGCGCGTGACCACATCCGATGTGGATCGCGTCGCTCGCAAATATCTGCGTCAGAGCGGGCGCGTCACCGTCGTGCTCACGCCCGATCCCGATGGCGAGCGCCCCCCGAACAGCTCGGGTTTCGGTGGCAGCGAATCGTTCGCCGGCGACGACAAGCTGGACGTGGCGCTGCCGGACTGGGCAGCCAAGGCGCTCGGCAGGCTCGAGATGCCGCACTGGACGCTCGACCCGACCCAGATGAAGCTCGAAAACGGGATCACGCTGATCGTGCAGCCCGAGACCGTCAGCAAGACCGTGACCGTCGTGGGCCACGTCGATCACGATGCCGGGCTGCAGGAGCCGAAGGGCCAGGAAGGTGTCGGCCGCCTGCTCGCCTCGCTGTTCGATTACGGCACGGTCACGCTCGACCGCAGCGCATTCCACAAGGCGCTGGATGCGATCGCGGCCAGCGAGTCCGGCGGGGACGACTTCAGTCTCGCGGTGCCGAGCACCGACTTCGATCGGGGCATGGAGTTGCTGGCGGACAACGAGCTGCACCCGGCGCTGCCGGAGCAGGCGTTCGCGATCCAGCGGCAAGTCCTGGCGCGCGCGCTGGCCGGCGAGCTCGAGTCGCCGCAATACAGGATGCTCCGCGCGCTCCGGCGAGGCCTGCTGCCCGCGGGCGATCCCCACCTCCGCGAAGCGACCCCCGCCACCGTGGATGCCCTCACGCTGTCCGACGTCCGCGGCTATGTCGCCGACACTTACCGCCCCGACCTCACGACCATTGTCGTCGTCGGGGATGTCTCGCCCGAGCAGGCCAAGGCGACCGTCACCCGGTATTTCGGTGCCTGGAGGGCGCACGGCCCGAAGCCCGACGTGATCGCGCCCAAGGTGCCGCTCAACAACGCGGGCTACACCGTCGTTCCCAATCCCTATGCGTCCCAGGACCAGGTGCTGATGGGCCAGATGCTGGATGTCGACCTGCACAATCCGGATCGCTACGCGCTCGAACTCGGCAACGACGTGCTGGGCGGCAATGGTTTCGCCTCGCGCCTGATGCAGGATATCCGCGTCCGGCATGGTTATGCGTACGACGCGCGGTCGGGCATGCAATTCGACCGCTCGCGCTCGACCTTCTACGTCGAGTACGGCAGCGACCCCGGCCGCGTGGCACCGACGGACGCCCTGGTGCTCGCGAACATCAAGGCGATGCAGCAGACCCCGGTCAACGACGGCGAACTGACCAACGCACGCCAGTACCAGATCCGCTCGATCCCCGTGGAAGTCGCAAGCGTCGGCCGCATCGCCCGCTCGCTGCTGACCTGGAGCTATCTGGGCGAACCGCTGGATCAGCCGATGGTGGCGGCGAAGGCCTACCTCGACCTGACCGCGCAACAGGTGCAGCACGCCTTCCAGCGATACCTGCAACCCCAGCACCTCGTGCAGGTCGTGCAGGGCCCGGCGCCGGGCCAGCACTGACGCGGCCGCTCCCTGAGGCGCATCGCAGAGCCGCGGCGCCGGGCAGCCTCAACCCCCGGTCCGCGGCCGAGCGCGGGCGCAGGGCTTGCTGCCCGGCGCCGCGAATATTCGGTTTCGCCTGGGCCGAATGTGGGGAATAATCGTGGCCAAAGGGGGTCGTGGCGCAGCCGGGGTGCAACGGCGCACGCGACGTGCGAAGCGAAGCTGTGGTGTATCGCCCGCCACGGACGGCACAACAACAACGATGGCCTCGAACGTCATTCCGCTTCCGACCGGACCGCGCTGGCGCGTGCTGATCGCACACCGGCGTGGCGATGTCCGCCATGTCCTGCGCACGATGATCGAGACGGAAAGCGTCGCCGTCATGGAAGTCTCCGACGGCGAGGCCGCGCTCGTGGAGCTGGAGTACACGCGTTTCGACCTGCTGGTGCTGGAGCTCGACCTGCCGGCGAAGGACGGCGTGACCGTGATGCAGCTGCACCGCGTGCTGCTCGCGCACGAAACCATCCGCGTCGAGCCACCGGCGGTCATCGTCACGCTGGCGCCCGAGGTGCGGGGCAATGCGACGCTGATCGATCATCTGCGCTCTCTCGGCGTCGTCGGATTCATCGACGACGCGCCGCGGCGCGAGACGGCGAAGCTCGTCGAGGAGATCCTGCAGGGCCGCACGGCGCAAGCCGCAGCGGGCAAGCCCGCCGCCGCCTGACGCGGCCCACCGGGGCCGCCCGTCTATGGGCCCTGCGGGGCGCCGCTTTCGCGCTGCGCCCGGTCGGCAAACGCCGGGCAGGCAGCGGTGGCGCTGGTGACGAACGAATCATGCCGCTCGCACAGGCCGGTATTGCCGCGCACCGAGCCATAGGCGGAGCTCAGGATGTTGAGTCCCGGAACCGCGCGCTCCAGCGCCGCGGGCGCGCCGGTGAAGAACCGGCACGCGCCGCAGCACGGTTGCGTGTGGCCCATCAGCGCAGCGGTTGCGTCAGATCGACGCCCAGTAGCTGCCGAACACATGCACCGACAGGATGTAGCCAAGCGTCACGTTCACCGCGACACCGATGGTGAAGGCCCAGAAGGTCTTCCACCCCACCGCCTGCAAATCGCGGAAGCGCGTCGTCAGTCCGATGCTCAGGAAGCAGAAGATGAACGCCCAGGTGCGCAGCGACACGAGCGGCAGGAGCAGATTGGGCCGCACCGCGCCGTTGAAATCCGCAGGGCTGAAACTGCCGGTGAATGCGGTCATCAGCATCGAAGCAGCGAAGAAGCCGATGACGAACTTCGGAAAGCGCCACCAGATTTCCCGCGCATCCGGCCTCCGTCCGGTTACCTTCTTTTCCCACACGATGGTCGCGATCGCTGCCCAGACGATCGACCAGATGCCGATCCACAGGTCACGCCCGATGACCTTCATCAGCACGAAGGCCTTGATTGCCGCGTCTTCGTTACCCGCCATGTGGCCGTAGGTGCTTGCTGCTGCGAAACCGGCTGCGTCGGCGAACTCCGAGGTGCCGATCCAGGCGCCGGCGACGCCCGGATGGAGTCCCATCGCGCTCGAAGCGAAAGGCAGCACCAGGATCATGACGAGCGCCCACCCGACGACCAGCGTGACCGACGTGTAGAGATGCTCCTTCTTCGCGTTGACCGACGCTGCGATCGCCATCGACGCGGAAACGCCGCAAACCGCGCCGCCGACGCCGATCACCGCCGCGAGCCGCCGGTCGAGCCCAAAGGCGCGCGTGGCGACGAAGTAGATCACCAGGCAGGTCACGAGCGAGATGACCGTCGCCTGCGCGATCGCCACCGGCCCGGCGGTCAGTACCAGCGTGATCGGGAACGTCGCCCCGAGCAGCACGATCCCGAGCTTGATGAAATATTCGACGCGAAACGCGCTGTCCATCCACTTGGGAAGGCGAAACACGTTGGCGACGACCAGCCCGAGGACCAGCGCGACCAGCGGCGCCTCGAGGTTGAACTTCGCCGCGTTCGCCCAGCCGGCGATCGCGAACATCACGATCGACAACAGATACAGGACGATGAACGCCGGGATGAACTGTCCCGATGGCACGCCCATGATCGCCGTGCTGACCCCGAACAGCACCAGCCAGAACAGGAACTGGTACAGGTACAGGCTGGCGTTCTGGGAGAAGTGCGCACCGAGCTGGCCGAGGGAGCTCCACTTGAGCCCGCCGGGATTGATTGCCAGCGCCTTCAGCAGGCCGCTGCCGCCGCCCTGGAATATCAGGATCGCCGCGATCATCATTCCCAGGCCGAGCCAGATCGCCCACCAGTCCTCCTTCAGGTACAGCTCTTTCCAGCCCATCGGCTTGGGCTTCGGACCTTCACCGCTTTCGTTCCATGCCTCCTGAGTCGTCGTCATGACCTGCGTCCTCCGGCTGTAGTTTTAGATCTCGAGCCCGCGATGTCATCATTGTGTCGTGGCAGGATCCGCGCCAGGTGCACAGCATGAGGGCGCTTACCCTGCCCAGTCGCCGGACACTCCCCGTCCGGCGCGGCTATCATACGTCAGGACTTCGGCAAAAGTCTTTTCCACCCCGGGGAATCGATCGCGCCACGACGGAGGCGCAGCCGGCCAGGGGGCCCTGGAGCGCTGCTCGCCGGTGGGAAGCCTACGGCGGGCGCGGCCCCGGAAAGATGTCGCGCATTATGAAATCCTCGAGTTCTGCGTTGTCGCCGGGGCGCGCGGACAGGCTCACCTGGCGGCCGAGCCGCTGCGACACCCACAGGAAGTCACCGGTGACGTTCTGGCGAATGATGCTGATCATCTTGCGCACGACGGCGATCCGGATGTCGGGGTTGTCGCCCCTGCGGACCTCGATCAACTGCCTGGCGTTGCGGTCGATATCCTTGTCGAATCCGAAGAACCAGAACTCCGCGTCGTCGTAGTTCAATTCCTTGATCTCGAAGATCCCGCCTGCGTTCCGCGGGTCGTGACCGAAGGTCGGCGTCCGGTTCAGGCCGAGGTTCTCAGCCACGATCCGGTCGCGGCGTTCCAGATCGCTCTCCCCGGCCGCGTTCGCGCCACCGGAAACGGACGGGGTCGTCGTTTCCCCGCGGGTACGTCGCTGCTGCTCGATGTAGGCCGACAGGTCTTGGGCGGGTGCCGGAGGCATCGCGGAAGGGGCAGGCCCAGGGCTGACCGGAGCCTCGGGCGGAGCGGCAATCGCCCCGGCGGGTGGCAGGGACCGCGCCGCGTGCTCGTTGAGTGCGATCACGGGTTGCCCGGGGCGCTTCGACAAGGTCGGCCGCGACCGCGTCGGCCCTGCACGCGCAGGCCGGGCGGCTGCACGTGGTGCCGCGCGCGATGCGATCGTCCGGGGCGGCGCTGCCTCGGCAGCGGTCGCGCCCGGGCTGGCGCGAGGTGCGAGCTCCACCGCCAAGGCGCTGGTCCTGCCTGGTTCGGGCCCTTCCATCGCAAGGTCCCGCAGC
>DAHUXO010000325.1 GCA_027307095.1 Betaproteobacteria bacterium
CGGCAACCTACACGATTTCCGAGCTCGCCCGCGAGTTCGCGCTGACCACCCGGGCGATCCGCTTCTACGAGGATTGCGGCCTGATCTCCCCGCGCCGCGAGAAGCGCAGCCGCATCTACGGCGAGCGCGAGCGCGTGCGCATCAAGCTGATCCTGCGCGGCAAGCGCCTGGGCCTCGCGCTGTCCGAGATCGGTGAGCTGCTCGACCTCTACGAGGTGCGACGCAACGAGCGCGCGCAACTGACGGCGTTCCTCGCGCTGCTCGCCGACCGGCGGACGCGCCTGCTGCAGCAGCGGGAGGACATCGAGATCGTGCTGGCCGAGATCGACGGCATCGAGCGCGAGTGCCGGCGCCGCCTCGCCGCCGAGGCCAAGGGGACGGCGGCGGGAGCCGATTGACGTTTACGTAAACGTCATGGAGAATCCTCCCACGCAAGGAGCCGGGCGGGACCTGTTGCCGGGTGCCGCGCAGGCTACGGGAAATCTACCGGCCATGGCACAGGCGTTCACCCCTGCATTTGCGGATTTCGAGGCTCGCGTACGCGCGAGCTTTGCCCGCCAGGGCGCGATGACCCTGGTGGGTGCAAAACTCGGGGAGGTGCGCCCAGGGTACTGCTCGATCGCGCTCGTCCCACGCCCCGAGGTGTCGCAGCAGCACGGCTACGTCCACGCGGGTATTCTGGCAGCGCTGGTCGACACTGCGGGAGGCTACGCCGGCTACACGCTGTTTCCCGAGGACAGCTCGGTGCTGACGGTCGAGTTCAAGCTGAACCTGCTCGCGCCTGCCCAGGGCGAGCGGATCGTCGCCGAAGGTTTCGTCGTCAAGGCAGGACGCACGCTCGCGATCACGCGAGGCGAGGTCCACGCCGAGTGCGACGGACAACGGGTGCAAGTCGCGATGATGCAGCAGACATTGATCGTGATGCGCGGCCGGGCCGAGAGCTGACCGGCCAGCGGCGGACAGTCGGATCGCGGCCACCGGGCGAACCAGGGACCGTGAAGCGAGGTTTTGCATGAACGCGTTTCCTGCACTTGATTTCGAGCTCGGCGAGACCGTCGACATGCTGCGCGCATCGGTGCGCCAGTTCGCCGTCGTCGAAGTCGCGCCGCGCGCGGCGGACATCGACCGCAACAACGCCTTTCCCGCGGACCTGTGGCGCAAGCTCGGCGACATGGGGCTGCTCGGCATCACCGTCGAGGAGGACTACGGCGGCAGCGGGCTCGGCTACCTCGCGCACGTCGTCGCCATGGAGGAGGTCTCGCGCGCCTCGGCATCGGTCGGGCTGTCCTACGGCGCGCATTCGAACCTCTGCGTCAACCAGATCCGGCGCAACGGCAGCGACGCGCAGCGGCGCCGCTACCTGCCCGGCCTCGTCTCGGGCGAGAAGGTCGGTGCGCTGGCGATGAGCGAGCCGGGGTCGGGATCGGACGTCGTGTCGATGCGTCTCGCGGCGACACGGCGCGGTGACGGCTATGTACTCGACGGCACCAAGATGTGGATCACCAACGGTCCCGACGCCGACGTTCTGGTCGTCTACGCCAAGACCGATCCGCAGGCGGGCGCGCGAGGCATCACCGCGTTCATCGTCGAGCAAGGGATGCCGGGATTCACGACCGCGCAGAAGCTCGACAAGCTCGGCATGCGCGGATCGAACACCTGCGAGCTGGTGTTCGACGAATGCTTCGTGCCAGCGGCGAACGTGCTGGGCGAGGAGGGCCGCGGCGTCGGCGTGCTGATGAGCGGCCTCGATTACGAGCGCGCCGTGCTCGCCGGCGGACCGCTGGGCATCATGGCCGCGTGCCTCGACGAGGTGCTGCCCTACGTGCACGAGCGCCGGCAGTTCGGCCAGCCGATCGGCGAGTTCCAGCTGATGCAGGGCAAACTCGCCGACATGTACACGACGATGAACGCGTGCCGCGCCTACGTCTACGCGGTCGCTCGCGCCTGCGACCGCGGGGCGACGACGCGCAAGGACGCTGCCGGCGCGATCCTCTACGCAGCCGAGAAGGCGACGTGGATGGCGGGCGAGGCGATCCAGTGTCTGGGCGGCAACGGCTACGTCAATGAGTTTCCCACCGGCCGACTGTGGCGCGACGCGAAGCTATACGAGATCGGCGCCGGCACGTCGGAGATCCGGCGGATGCTGATCGGCCGCGAGCTCTTCAACGACACGAAATAGCGGACGAGGAACGAAAATGATCAACGACCCGATCGTCATCGTCGGCGCCGCGCGCACGCCGATGGGCGCGTTCCAGGGCGTGTTCGCGCCGCTCTCGGCGAGCGAGCTCGGCGCGGTCGCGGTCAAGGCCGCGGTCGAGCGCGCGGGTATCAAGCCCGCCGACGTCGACAAGTCGATCTTGGGCTGCGTGCTGCCCGCGGGGCAGGGCCAGGCGCCGGCGCGACAGGCGTCGATCAAGGCAGGATTGCCGCTTGCGACCGGCTGCACGACGGTCAACAAGATGTGCGGCTCGGCGATGGAGGCGGCGATCCTCGCGCACGAT
>DAHUXO010000332.1 GCA_027307095.1 Betaproteobacteria bacterium
CGAGGACCTCTTCGTCGACGACGACGGCAATCCGGTGCGGATCGACAAGGGATTCTCGTGGGAATACCCGCTGTCGGTGCATGGGCTCATGCACAACGTCATCACCAACGCCTGGCGCGGCGATCCGTACCCGATCGACACGCTGCTGATCTTCATGGCGAACATGGCGTGGAACTCGACGATGAACACCGTCGAGGTGCGGCGGATGCTGAACGACCGCGACGACAAAGGCGACTACCGGATCCCGTTCATCATCGTCTCGGACACCTTCCAGTCCGAGATGGCGGGCTTCGCCGACCTCATCCTGCCGGACACGACCTACCTCGAGCGCCACGACGTGATGTCGATCCTCGACCGGCCGATCTCGGAGTTCGACGGCCCGGTCGATTCGGTGCGCATCCCGGTCGTCCCGCCCACGGGGCAGTGCAAGCCTTTCCAGGAAGTCCTGATCGAGCTCGCTGGGCGCCTCGGATTGCCGGCGTTCGTGCGGCCGGACGGCTCACGCAAGTTCCGCGACTATCCCGATTTCGTCGTCAACTACGAGACCGAGCCCGGCTCGGGCATCGGTTTCCTCGCCGGCTGGCGCGGCAAGGGCGGCGAGAAGTTCATGCGCGGCGAGCCCAACCCGCGGCAGTGGGAGATGTACGCGCAGAACAACTGCGTCTACCACTACCGACTGCCGCCGTCGTACCAGTACATGCGCAACTGGAACCGCGGCTACCTCGAGTGGTCGCAGCGCGTGCGCATCCAGCGCTATGCCGAGCCGATCCTGATCCATGTGTACTCGGAAGTGCTGCAGAAATTCCGCCGCGCGGCGCAGGGCAAGGGGAGCACGCGGCAGCCTCCCGATCATCTGCGCCAGCGCATCGAGACCTATTTCGATCCTCTGCCGTTCTATTACGAGCCGCTCGAGCGCCAGCAGTCCGATCCCGCCAAATTCCCGCTCGCGGCGGTGACTCAGCGGCCGATGGCGATGTACCACTCGTGGGACTCGCAGAACGCCTGGCTGCGCCAGATCCACGCGCACAACCACCTGCACGTCAATCCGCAGGTCGCGCGCGCGGCGGGCATCGAGGACGGCGGCTGGATGTGGGTCGAATCGCCGTGGGGCAAGGTCCGCTGCATGTGCAGCTATTCGGAGGCGGTCGAACCCGGAACCGTCTGGACGTGGAACGCAATCGGCAAGGCGCCCGGCGCATGGCGCCTGGCCCCCGATGCCAACGAGGCGCAGCGCGGCTTCCTTCTCAATCACCTGATCGCGGACGAGCTGCCGGGTGCCGGCGAGGGCGCGCGGATCTCCAATTCCGATCCGGTCACGGGCCAGGCCGCGTGGTACGACGTGCGGGTGCGGATCTACAGGGCCGACGCCGCCGAACCGAGGGAGACCTGGCCGCGCTTCGACGCCGTGTCGGCGGCGCCCGGTACCGCGCTGGCCACACCTGCCTGGCGCGCCTGGTTCGCAGGCGGGAAGGCGCGGCGATGACCCAGCTCGCGTTGGTGATCGATCTCAATGTATGCGTCGGCTGTCATGCCTGCGTGACGAGCTGCAAGCAGTGGAACACGTCGGGGTCCGCCGGGCCGCTCGCCGATTTCAATCCCTATGGCGCCGATCCGACCGGGACCTTCTTCAACCGCGTGCAGACTTTCGAGGTCGGCGAGTACCCGAACACCCAGACCGTGCATTTCCCCAAGTCCTGCCTGCATTGCGAGGACCCGCCCTGCGTTCCCGTGTGTCCGACCGGCGCGAGCTACAAGCGCGCCGAGGACGGGATCGTGCTCGTCGATTACGACAAGTGCATCGGCTGCAAGTACTGCTCCTGGGCCTGTCCTTACGGCGTGCGCGAGCTCGACGAAGAGCGCAAGGTCATGACCAAGTGCACGCTTTGCGTCGACCGGATCTGCGACAGCACGCTGCCCGAGGCCGAACGCAAGCCGGCCTGCGTGCTCGCCTGCCCGACGAGCGCGCGGCTGTTCGGCGACATCCACGATCCGGCGTCCGCGGTCTCCGTAGCGATCCGCGAGAACGCCGGCTACCCGCTGATGCCTGAATGGGGCACGAATCCCTCCAATCACTACCTGCCGCGGCGCAAGACGGCGATGCGCATTCACGAGGACGAACTCGTGCGCTCCGACAACCCGCTGAAGATCGACGGCCTCCTGCCCAAGCCGGCGAAGGCCGAGCCGTCGCTCGACGACGCCACGTCGTGGTAACGACGGCATGAGGCCCGATCCTTCCGTCCTCCTGCTGACGACGCTGATCGGCGCCGGACAGGGGCTGTTTCTCGCCCTGTTCACCGTGCAGGTGTACGCGCTGTTCGCGCTGCTGCCCATGCAGGATGGCCGGACCTATTTCGCGCCGGGCAGTGCTCTCGCTGTCGTGCTGCTGGTCGCCGGGCTCGGCGCGTCGTTCTTCCACCTCGGCCGACCGGAGCGGGCGTGGCGGGCCGCGGCGAAGTGGCGCACATCATGGCTGTCGCGCGAAGTGATCGTGCTGCCGGCGTTCATCGGGGTGGTGTTCCTGTACGGCGCTTCCCAGTTCCTGGGCGACGCGCCGGTGCTCGCCGGGTTGCCGTCGGGGGTGCAGATCGACGCGACCGTGGTGCTGGGCCTGATCGGCACCGCGCTCGCATTCGGCCTCTTCGTGTGCACCGGAATGATCTACGCCTGCCTCCCGTTCCTGCGGGAATGGGCGAGCCCGCTCACCGTCATCAATTACACGCTGATGGGCACGGCGTCGGGGTTCACCCTCGCCGCGGCGTATTCGGCATGGGCGGGCCCGGCGCTGACCCCGTTTCTCGCCGGCTGGGCGCTGATCCTCACGCTGGTCGCGTTCGCCGGGCGTGCGGCATCGCTGCTCCGCAACGCGAGGCTGCGCCCGAAATCGACGCTGCAGACGGCGATCGGGATCAAGCATCCGCGGATCGTCCAGAAGTCCCAGGGGTTCCTCGGCGGCTCGTTCAATACGCGCGAGTTCTTCCACGGCAGGTCGTCGGCGTTCCTGCGCTCGATCCGGTGGCTGTTCCCGGTCGCTGCATTCGCGATACCGTCGCTGCTGCTCGGGGCGTTCCTGGGCGGCGGGACAGCGGTTCTGCTGCCGGTCGCAGTCGTCGTGCAGTATGCGGGGCTGCTGGCGGAACGGTGGTTCTTCTTCGCCGAAGCGAACCATCCCCAGAATCTCTACTACCAAGCCGTCGCGTGAGGCTTCGCATTGCAACAGCCGTGTCGATGCTCCGGCATTGCAATGGCTCAAGGCCGTCGATTCGCTGAACAACTATACTGACGAACCTGGATCCGGCGGGACCGGCCGCGGGGCGCGCGATGGACGACGCGCCAGCGTGGCTGCCGCGACGGGTCGTATCGAGGAGGAAACGCACATCATGTCGCTGGTGAATCCCCACGGCGGCGGCGGGCTGCGGCCGCTGCTGCTGCAAAGTGAGCCGCTCGCCGCCGAGCGGGCGCGCGCTGCGACGCTGCCGAAGCTCGTCGTCAGCTCGCGCGAAAAAGGCGACATCATCATGCTCGGCATCGGTGGCTTCACGCCGCTCGACGGCTTCATGACCCACGCCGACTGGGAGGGCGTGTGCGACGGCATGAAGACCGCGGGCGGGCTGTTCTGGCCGATTCCGATCACGCTGTCGGCGACCCGGGCGTTTGCCGACGGAGTGCGTACCGGTGCGGATATCGCGCTGGTCGACCCCGACGACGGGGGCCTGCTCGCGACGATGAAGGTCACCGAGAAGTACGCGATCGACAAGGCGCACGAGTGCGCGACGGTGTTCAAGACCACCGACGTCGAGCACCCGGGCGTGAATCTGGTGATGGGTCAGGGCGACGTCAATCTCGCGGGCCCGATCAAGGTGCTCTCCACCGGCGACTTCGCGACGAAATACGGGCGGCTGTTCCTGACGCCGGCGGATACGCGGGCGCTGTTCACTTCGCTCGGCTGGTCGAAGATCGCAGCGTTCCAGACGCGAAACCCGATGCACCGCTCGCACGAATACCTGGCCAAGGTCGCGATCGAGGTCTGCGACGGCGTGCTCGTGCATTCACTGCTGGGCGCGCTCAAGCCGGGTGACATCCCGGCCGAGGTGCGCACCAAGGCGATCTCGGTGCTCGCCGACAAGTATTTCGTCAAGAAGACCGTCGTGCAGGCGGGCTACCCGCTGGACATGCGCTATGCGGGCCCGCGCGAGGCGCTGCTGCACGCGGTTTTCCGTCAGAACTACGGCTGCTCGCACCAGATCGTCGGGCGCGACCACGCGGGCGTGGGCAGCTACTACGGGCCGTTCGACGCGCACCACATCTTCGACGAGATCCCGAAGGGGGCGCTCGAGACCCAGCCGCTCAAGATCGACTGGACGTTCTGGTGCTACAAGTGCGGCGGCATGGCGTCGGCGCGCACCTGTCCGCACGACGACGCCGACCGGTTGCTGGTGTCGGGGACCAAGCTGCGAAAATGGCTGTCGGAAGGCAGCGAGGTTCCCGCCGAATTCAGCCGGCCCGAAGTGCTCGAGGTCCTGCGTGAGTATTATTCGGGCCTCGATGCATCGCAGAAGGTGGAAGTCAAGCTGGCCGGCCATTCGGCCCGCTGATCCTGGACCGGCGATCT
>DAHUXO010000340.1 GCA_027307095.1 Betaproteobacteria bacterium
TGTTCGGCGCATAGCGTGGGCCCGGGCAGGGCATCCTCGCCCGTGGCGCCGCGGGCCGCGACGGAACAGCGCGCCGCGGCGTTGCGCGACGCAATCAGGATCCACGACCGCAATTACTACGTGCTCGACCAGCCGACGATCAGCGACGCCGAATACGACGCGCTGTTCAGGGAGCTGCAGTCACTCGAGCGCGAGCACCCGGCGCTGGTCACGCCCGATTCGCCGACGCAGCGTGTCGGCGGCGCGTCGCGCGCGGAGTTCGCGCAGGTCAGGCATGCGGTGCCGATGCTGTCGATTCGCACCGAGACCAACACGACGGCGGTCGGCGCCGAGCTGTTCGATGCCAGGATCCGCCGCGACCTGGAGCTGCCCCCGGACGCGCCGCCGGTCGAGTACATGGCCGAGCTCAAGTTCGACGGGCTCGCGATCAGCCTGCGCTACGAAAAGGGCACCCTGACGGTGGCGGCGACGCGGGGCGACGGCGAAGTCGGCGAGGACGTCACGCGCAACATCCAGACGATCCGCGCGATCCCGCTGCGGCTCGTCGGCCGCGCCGTTCCCGACCTGCTCGAGGTTCGCGGCGAAGTCTACATGTCCAAGAAGGATTTCGAGGCGCTGAACGCGCGGCAAGAAGCGGCGGGCTCCCGGCCGTTCATCAATCCGCGCAATACTGCAGCCGGCGCCGTGCGGCAGCTCGATCCCGCGATCACCGTGCAGCGCCCGCTGCGGTTCTTCGCCTACGGAATCGGCGAGAGCGGCGGCTGGAAGATGCCGGCCACGCATTCCGGGCTCCTCGACGCTCTCGAGGCGTTCGGCGTCCCGGTCAACCGCGACCGACGCGTCGTCCACGGTGTAGCCGAGCTCGTCGCGTTCTACGACGCGATCGCGGCGCGCCGCGACAAGCTTCCGTTCGAGATCGACGGCGTCGTCTACAAGGTCAACAGCCTGGCGCTGCAGCGCGAGCTCGGATTCGTCACCCGCGAGCCGCGCTGGGCGGTGGCGCACAAGTTTCCCGCCCAGGAGATGCCGACGGTCGTCCAGGCGATCGACGTCCAGGTCGGACGCACCGGGGCGGTGACGCCGATCGCGAGGCTCGCGCCGGTCTTCGTCGGGGGCGCGAACGTCACCAATGCGACGCTGCACAACGAGGACGAGATCCGCCGCAAGGACGTGCGCGTCGGCGACTGGGTGATCGTCAGGCGCGCCGGCGATGTGATCCCCGAGGTGGTGCGCGTGCTCGTCGAGCGGCGCCCGGCTAACGCGCGTGAATTCGTGATGCCGACGCTCTGCCCCGAATGCGGCTCCGCGATCGTCCGCCTTCCCGACGAGGCGATCGCGCGCTGCAGCGGCGGGCTGGTCTGCCCGGCGCAGCGCAAGCAGGCCTTGCGTCATTTCGCGAGCCGTCACGCGCTGGACATCGAGGGGCTGGGCGAGAAGCTGATCGAGCAGCTCGTCGATGCCGGGCTCGTGGACACCGTCGCCGACCTCTACGGGCTGCGGGCCTCGGACCTCGCGCAACTCGAGCGCATGGCCGACAAGAGTGCGGCGAACGTGATCGAGGCGATCGAGCGCAGCCGGAACACGACGCTGGCGCGCTTCATCTATGCGCTGGGTATCAGGCACGTGGGCGAGGCAACGGCCCGGGACCTCGCCCAGCATGTCGGCGCGCTGGCGCCGCTGCAGGCAGCGAGCGAGGCCGAGCTGCTCGACGTGCGCGACGTCGGGCCGGTGCTCGCAGAATCGATACGCGATTTCTTCGCCGAGGGACACAACCGGCAGGTGATCGCCGCGCTGCAGGGCGCCGGCGTCCGCTGGGACGAGCATGCGCCGCGGCGCGCCGGGCCGGCACCACTGACGGGCAAGACCTTCGTGCTGACCGGCACCCTGCCGACGCTCACGCGCGACGAGGCGAAGGCGCTGCTCGAGGAGGCAGGGGCCAGCGTGACCGGCAGTGTCTCGAAGAAGACCGATTATGTCGTCGCCGGGGCCGACGCCGGGAGCAAGCTCGCGCGCGCGCAGGAGCTCGGGGTCGCGATCCTCGACGAGGACGGCATGCATGCATTGCTGAAAGGGAGTCACGCGACATCATGAAGAAGATCACCACGGCGGTGTTTCCGGTGGCCGGGCTCGGGAGCCGCTTCCTGCCCATCACCAAGGCGAGCCCCAAGGAAATGCTCCCCATCGTCGACAAGGCGCTGATCCAGTACGCGGTCGAGGAGGCTGCCGCGGCGGGCATCACCGAAATGATCTTCATCACCGGTCGCAACAAGCGCGCGATCGAGGACCACTTCGACAAGGCCTACGAGCTCGAGACCGAGCTCGCGCTGCGCAGCAAGACCGCACTGCTCGCGCAGGTGCAGGCGGTCACCCCTCCCGGCATCAATTGCATCTACATCCGCCAGACCGAGGCACTGGGCCTCGGGCACGCCGTGCTTTGCGCGGAGCCTGTCGTCGTCGACGAGCCATTCGCGATCCTGCTCGCCGACGATCTGATCGACGCGCCGGTGCCGGTGATGAAGCAGATGGCCGACGTCGCGGGCCGCGAAAACGCGTCGACGATCGGCGTCATGCAGGTGTCACCGGCAGCGACAGGCAGCTACGGGATCGTGGAGACTCGTCCCGAGCCCGCCGGTGCACGCATCGGCCGCATCACGCGCATGGTCGAAAAGCCGAAGCCGGGAACGACGTCGTCGACGCTGGCCGTCGTCGGGCGCTACGTGCTGTCGCCGAGGATCTTCCATCACCTGCGCACGGTGCCTGCAGGTGCCGGCGGGGAGATCCAGCTGACCGACGGCATCGCCAGGCTGTTGGCCGAGGAGCGGGTGCTGGCCTACGAGTTCGAGGGCCGGCGCTACGACTGCGGCAGCAAGCTCGGTTACCTCGAGGCAACCGTGGATTTCGGCCTCAAGCATGGCGAGGTCGGCGAAGGCTTCGCCCGCTTCCTCGCGCAGCGGATGCGCTGAGGACGCGATGACCCTCAACGAGTTGCGCTACATCGTCGCGGTGGCGCAGGAACGAAACTTCGGTCGCGCGGCGGCCAAGTGTTTCGTCAGCCAGCCGGCGCTGTCGGTGGCGATCCAGAAGCTCGAGGATGAATTGGGCGCGGCGCTGTTCGAGCGCGGCAAGGGCGAGATCACGGTGACGCCGGTGGGCGAGCGCATCGTCGAGCAGGCGCAGAAGGTGCTGGAGGAGACCGCGCGCATCCGCGAAATCGCGATCGGCGGGCGCGACCAGCTGGTCGGGGTGCTGCGGCTGGGCGTGATCCACACCGTCGCGCCGTACCTGCTGCCGGACCTGATCCCCGAGCTCCACGCGGTGGCGCCGCGGATGCCGCTGGAGATCGACGAGACCCTGACCGAGAACCTCGAGGCAGGGCTCAAGAGCGGGCGC
The DNA here is from genome assembly GCA_027307095.1 of Betaproteobacteria bacterium. GTDB lineage: Bacteria > Pseudomonadota > Gammaproteobacteria > Burkholderiales > Casimicrobiaceae > VBCG01. Next base: position 3,391 of record DAHUXO010000340.1, read on the forward strand.
GTCGATGCCGCGATCATCGCCCTTCCGTTCGACGTGGCCGGCATCGTCACGAACTTCATGTACGAGGAGCCGTTCCAGGTTGTCGTGCCGGCGGGCCACAAGTGGGCAAAGCGCAAGGCCGTGGCGCCGGACGAGCTGGCGGGCGAGCACGCGATCCTGCTCAACGTCGGCCATTGCTTCCGCAACCAGGTGCTCGACGCCTGCCCCGAGCTCAACCGGTCCGAGGCGACGGTGACGCGAACGAATTCGCTGGAGACGGTGCGCAACATGGTGGCGTCCGGTCTGGGCGTGTCCGTGCTGCCGCGCGATGCGCTGACCCCTCGCTATCACAGCCAGCTGGTCGTGCCGGTGCCGTTCACGCAGCCGGCGCCGACGCGGCGCATCGCGCTGGCATACCGCAAGAGCTTTCCGCGCCCCGAGGCCATCGCCGCGATCCGCGACAGCGTCGCGCGGTGTCGGGCCAGGGCGCCGGCGCGAACGGCGCCGCGCGCCCGTTCCTGACCGCGCGTGCTGTCCTGCAGGACGCGATCCCTGTGACCGGCTGCGCCGATACGCGCGGCTACAGGTCGAGCGCCGCCAGCTCCGTCAGCGATCCCAGCACGTAATCCGGCGCGGGGCCGTGGCGCTCCACCGGCAGGCCGTTGCGGTTGATCCAGAAGGTGGTGAGGCCGAACGCCTTGGCGCCGGTGGCGTCCCAGCCGTTCGACGAGACGAATCCGATGTCCGCCGGCGCCAGCCCCAGGCGGTCCACCGCGAGCTGGTACACGCGGGGACTGGGCTTGTAGATTCCAGCGGCATCGACCGACAGCACGCCGTCGATGTGCCCGGCAAGTGCCGATCCGGCGATCAGCGGATCGAGCATTTCCAGCGTGCCGTTCGACAGGACCCAGCGCGGGCGCGGCGCGAGGGCCTCGAGCGCCGCAGCGGCATCGGAGCAGGGTGCGAGGTCGCGGTAGCCGTCGAGCAACCGTGCCCGGTCGGCGGCGTCGAAGGTGATCGTCAGTTGCGACAGCGCATAGTCGAGCGCATGCTCGGTCAGCGCGGAAAAGTCCTCGCGCGGCTGGGCAGGCGACAGCATCAGCGACTGCAGCCACGAGTACTCGAGTTGTTTCGTACGCCACAGCTGCGACAGGATTCCACCCTGGCGGGGTGCCAGTTCCTCCGCCAGTGCCGCGATCGAGTGAACGTCGAACAGTGTCCCGTAGGCATCGAACACGAAAGCGGTCGG
>DAHUXO010000351.1 GCA_027307095.1 Betaproteobacteria bacterium
GGTACATGTACCCGACCAGCGCCACGGGTCCGCCGAAGCCGATCGCCCCGAGCTTCAGGAAGTAGAGCGCGAGCTGGTGAAGCGAGAACGGCGGCCGCTCGCTCATCGTGTCGCTCCGCGATGCGCCGGCGACGGCGACGGCGCAGCGCGCGACGCCGGATCCTGGCGATAGAAGCGCGCGAACTCCCGGTAGACCTCAGGATAGCTGCGCCGCAGCAGCAGCGGCTCGGCGAAGAATACCTCCGACAGCACGGCGAAGAATTCGCCCGGGCTCTCGGCCGCGTACGGATCGATCGCCGTGCGCTCGCCGCTGGCGACGCGCCTGCAAAAATCGGCATAGGCGGCCCGCATCGTTGCCCGCCACGCGTCGCGCGACATGTCGCCGGGGAGCGGCGGGCATCCGTTGGCATCACCGTCCTTCATGTCGATCTTGTGCGCGAACTCGTGGATGACGAGGTTCATCTGCGCATGGTCCCAATCCGCCGATGCCTCGATGTCGGGCCACGACAGGACGACCGGACCGCGCGGCATCGCCTCGCCTGCGAGCGGCGCATCGTTGCGATGAACCACACCGGCTTCGTCCTCCCATTCCCAGTCGGGGATGAACTCGTCGGGATACACGACGATGTTCTCGAAGCCTTCGTAGAGATCGAGGTCGAGATTGAGGACGAGAACGCAGGCCTGGATCGCGATGATCGTCCGCTGCAACGGCGTGACCGCGTGACCCTGTGCACCGACGATGCCCTTGGCGTCGAGGAACAGCACGCAGATGTCCCGCAGTCGCGCCATCTCGTCGGGCGTGTATGCGGCGAGAAACGCCAGCGCGCGGCAGGCATCGCTCCACAGCGCGTCGGGCAGCGCGGAGTTGCGCAGCACCCGCTGCCGCCGGAACCGCTTCAGCGCATCGAACACGGCTCGCCCCGTCGTCGCGGCATCGAAGCAATCGCGCGCCGATCGCGGGCGGACCCGCCAGCGCGGCACCGGTCCGCGAGGGCCTCAGGGGCCCGCGGGCGGATCGAGCGCGGGCACGTCGGCATCGTCGTCGACGTCGATGACGCGACCGGAGTCGCCGGTCAGCAGGCGATCGGCCTCGCTCTCCGGGAGCGCCTCGACGTCGCGCAGCTTGCGCGCGATCGTCGTGCTCTTGCGGCCGGCTTCGTCGAGCGTCTTGCCGACCTGGTCGAGCTTGTCCTTGGTCTTCGCGAGGATGTCGCCGAAGCGGCCGAACTCGGTCTTGACGGCGCCCAGCACGCGCCAGACCTCGGTCGAGCGCTTCTCGATCGCCAGGGTCCTGAAGCCGAGCTGGAAGCTGTTGAGGATCGCCGCGAGATTGGTCGGGCCCGCAAGGGTCACGCGGAAATCGCGCTGCAGCGTGTCACCGAGCCCGGGCCGCGACATGGCTTCGGCGAACAGCCCCTCGGTGGGCACGAACAGGATCGCGAAGTCGGTCGTGTGCGGGGGCTCGACGTACTTGTCACGGATTGCCTTCGCCTGGACCTTGAAGAACTGGTCGAGCGCCTTGCGGCTCGCCTCGACCGCGACCGGGTCGGCGTCCTGGATCGCATCCTGCAGGCGCTGCCAGTCCTCGAGAGGGAATTTGGCGTCGATCGGCAGCCAGCACGGCGCACCGTCGTCGCTGCGGCCAGGAAACTTCACCGCGTATTCGACGCGCTCGGCCGATCCCGGGCGCGTCGCGACGTTCTGCGCATATTGCGCCGGCGTCAACAGGTCACCCAATAACGCGCCCAGCTGGACCTCGCCCCAGGTTCCGCGCGACTTCACGTTGGTCAGCACGCGCTTGAGGTCGCCGACGCCTGCGGCGAGCGTTTGCATCTCGCCCAGACCCCGGTGGACCAGCTCGAGCCGCTCGGAGACGTGCTTGAACGACGCTCCGAGCCGCTGCTCGAGGGTGGTCTGCAGCTTCTCGTCGACGGTCGCGCGCATCTGGTCGAGCTTGTGGGCATTCTCCTGGCGCAGGAGGTCGAGACGTTCCTCGATGGTCTTGCGCAGCGCCTCGAGCCGGGCCTCCGAGGACTGCGTGAGCTGCCCGATGCGTTCGCCGATCGCCTTCAGCTGGTCCTGCTGCTGGCCGCCCATGGCGGAGAGCTGCTGCGCCATGCCCTGCTGCTGCTGCGCGAGACCCTGCTGCTGCCGCGCCAGCGCCGCGGCGAGTTCCTCGCGCAGGCGCGTCCCGGTCGCCGCGTACTCGTCGCGCGCCGTCGCGAGATCGCTGCGGACGTCGCGCTCGTGATCGGCGACGCTGCGGACGAATGCGTCGAAGTGGCCGCGCAATGCGGCCGCATCGCGGGCAGAGGAGTCGCGCTCGCGTGCCAGCGCGCCAACGCGGATCAGCGTCACCAAGCCGAGCACGACGGCGACCAGCAGCGCGACGAATGCCGCGACGGCAAGGGACAGCGGCAATCCGGTCATGGACGCCGAGTTTAGCAGGCGCAGTTCAGCCGAGTTCCGCGCGCGCCTCCAGAGCAAGCAGCGCGAAGCTCGCGAGCCAGTGGCCGCCGACGTAATCGTCGCTTGCAAGTCCTTGCCATCCGGCGGCCAGGTGCAGGCCGGCCGCGGCGCGCAAGGTCCCGACGCGGGAATCCCCGGCGGGCAGCGCGAGCGCGATCTCGGCGAAGCACCACGCCCGCGACAGGTTGAGGCCATCGAGGTGGACGATCTGCGGATCGCCGCGATCGGCCACGCGCACCGGCGTGGCCAGAGGATGCGCCTCGCCGCCGACCAGCCCGGGCAGGAATGCCTCCAGCCAGGCAGCGAACTCCGCGGCGTCGAGCACGCGGCGCATCAGCGCGGCCTCCATCAGGCAGGGTGACAGAAAATCGGCCCCCGAGGGCTCCCAGCGCGCGGGGGCATCGCGGTCCTCGCCGAACCATGCCAGCGCGGTCGCCGTGCACTGCCGGGCAAGGCCCTCGTGGCCGGCCGCGCGCGCGTAATCGAGCGCGAACGCAAGTCCGAACGCGCTGTTCGCATGCATCCCATGGCGGATCGCATAGCCGGCACGCGGCAGATAGGCGAGATAGCGCTGCACGAATGCGTCGGCGAGCGGCTGCAACGCCTGCGCGTGACGGCGCCCCGCGACGTCGTCGTGCATCGAAAGCTCGGTGGCGAGCTTCAGCAGCCAGGCCCAGCCATAGCTGCGCTCGAACGACTGGCTGTGCGCACGCGCGAGATAGGCGACTTCGGCCGCGATGGCGTCGGGGGCCAGGCGCAGGGCGAAGCCCGCGTCGATGTCGCGCCGGCAGTCGAGACCGGGGAAACCGCGGCGTATCCGCGCGAGCAGCCAGTGCATGTGCACGCAGGAATGCCAGTCGAAGCTGCCGTGGAAGGCCGGATGCAGCGTCGACGGGGCCGCCGCGTCGGCCGCCGAAGCGAGCACGTGATCGAGCTTGGCCGGGTACTCGGCCGCGATGTTGGCGAGCGCAATCGCGGCGAAGCGGCGGGCGTGATCGGCGGTGAGCATCGGAACTGCGCGCGCTCCGCTGATCGACGCCGGCCCCGGGTCAGGCCGCAGCAGCCTCGCGGCCCGCGCGCTTGCGCTCGTGCTCCTTCAGGTGGCGCTTGCGAATGCGGATCGACTTCGGCGTCACTTCGACCAGCTCGTCGTCGGCGATGAACTCGACCGCGTACTCGAGCGTCAGCGCGATCGGCGGCGTCAGCATGATCGCGTCGTCCTTGCCGGAGGCGCGCACGTTGGTGAGCTGCTTCCCCTTGATCGGATTGACGACGAGATCGTTGTCGCGACTGTGGATCCCGATGACCATGCCCTCGTAGAGCTTGTCGCCGGGGGAGACGAACATGCGACCCCGCTCCTGCAGTTTCCACAATGCGTACGCGACCGCCTCGCCGTCCTCCTGGGAGATCAGCACGCCGTTGCGGCGCTCGGGGATGTCCCCCTTGACAGGAGCATAACTGTCGAACACGTGGCTCATCAGCCCGGTGCCCCGTGTCAGGTTCATGAACTCGCCCTGGAAACCGATCAATCCGCGCGCCGGGATCCGGTACTCGAGGCGCGTGCGGCCCAGGCTGTCGGATTCCATGTTCGTGAGCTCGCCGCGCCGAACGCCCAGGGCTTCCATCACGGCGCCCTGGTGCTGCTCCTCGACGTCGACCGAAAGCGACTCCCAGGGCTCGCAGATCTCGCCGGCGATCTCGCGGGTCACGACGCGCGGACGCGACGCCGCGAGCTCGTAGCCCTCGCGGCGCATGTTCTCGATCAGGATCGTCAGGTGCAGCTCGCCGCGACCGGACACCAGGAACGCGTCGGTGTCCCCGGTGTCCTCCACGCGCAGCGCCATGTTGGTGAGCAGCTCGCGCGCGAGGCGGTCGCGCAGGTTGCGCGAGGTCACGTACTTGCCCTCGCGACCCGCGAGCGGCGACGTGTTCACCTGGAAATACATCGACAGCGTGGGCTCGTCGACGGCAATCGGCGGCAGCGCCTCCGGTCGCTCGACCGCGGCGAGCGTCGTGCCGATGGTGAGGTCCTCGATCCCGGTCACGAGCACGATGTCGCCCGCAGCGGCGCGCTCGCCGGGAACGCGGTTCAGCCCCTCGAACATGAAGATCTGGCCGACGCGGGCGCGCACCGGCATCGCCCCCTCGGCGAGCGGCCCGTTGAGCACCGCGACTTCCTGGCCCGCGGCCAGGCTGCCGCGGCGGATGCGCCCGATGCCGAGGCGCCCGACGTAGCTCGAGTAGTCGAGCGCGCTGACCTGGAATTGCAGCGGTGCATCGACGTCGCCGGCCGGGGCCGGAACGTGTGCGAGGATCGTCTCGAACAACGGGCGCATGTCGAGACCCTGACCCGCGCCTTCCACCGCTTGCATGAGTGTGGCCGGGGCCACCGGCTGCGGCGATTTCGCGACATTGACGTCGAGCGTCGCCCATCCGTTCAGCGCCGAGGCGTAGACGACCGGGAAGTCCAGCTGCTCGTCGCTGGCGCCCAACCGATCGAACAGATCGAAGGTCTGGTTGACGACCCATTCGGGCCGCGCGCCGGGGCGGTCAATCTTGTTCACGACGACGATCGGGCGCAAGCCCAGCGCGAGCGCCTTCAGCGTGACGAAGCGCGTCTGCGGCATCGGGCCTTCCACCGCGTCGACCAGCAACAGCACGCCGTCGACCATCCCCAGCACACGCTCGACCTCGCCGCCGAAGTCGGCGTGCCCCGGCGTATCGACGATGTTGATGTGGGTGATCTTCTCGCCGCTCGCGTAGCGGATCGCGCAGTTCTTGGCGAAGATCGTGATCCCGCGCTCGCGCTCGATGTCGTTGCTGTCCATCATCCGCTCGCCGACGTGCTGATGGCGGGCGAAGGTGCCCGCCTGCACGAGCAGCTTGTCGACGAGGGTCGTCTTGCCGTGGTCGACGTGGGCGATGATCGCGATGTTGCGCAGGTCCTGACGAAGCTCGGTCATGATCGGGTGCCGCTGGTGGAATGCCGCGGTTCTGACGCCGCAGGGGCACCGCCAAAGGCGGGGCCGCGAAAAACCGTCCATTATAGTCGGTTATTCGAGGTTTCGACCACAAAATTATGGAAAATCCGTCACTTAAGCTATACTTGCACCTCGGGCGGACGTTCCGGTCGCCGCCCACCCCGCGCGACGCGGCGAGGGTCCTGCAGCTTCGGGGCCCGGCGCCGCAGCGACTGCGATCCCAAGCAACGTACCTCGCTGCCTGGACCGGAAACCGCCCGAGGGCGGTAGGCCGCGTACCAGGAGCATTCATGAACGCGACGAGCTTTGCCGAGCTCGGCTTGCGCCCGGAGATCTTGCGGGCCATCACCGAAGCCGGCTATACGACCCCGACACCGATCCAGGCGCAGGCAATTCCCGAAGTGCTGGCGGGCCACGACATCATGGGCGGCGCCCAGACGGGAACCGGCAAGACCGCGGGTTTCGGCCTCCCGATCCTCGAGAAGCTGTCCGCTCACGCGAACGTGAGTCCCTCGCCCGCACGTCATCCGGTGCGCGCGCTGATCCTCGCGCCGACGCGCGAGCTCGCAATCCAGGTCGAGGAGTCGATCCGCGAATACGGCAAGCACACGAACCTGCGCTCGACCTGCGTGTATGGCGGGGTCGATATCCGCCAGCAGCTGCCGATCGTTCGCGGCGGTGTGGAAATCCTGGTCGCCACCCCGGGGCGCCTGCTCGACCACATCGAGCAGAAAAGCGTCAACCTGGGGCAGGTCGAGATCTTCGTCCTCGACGAGGCCGACCGGATGCTCGACATGGGATTCATTCCCGACATCAAGCGCATCATGGCCCTGCTGCCCGCCAAGCGGCAAAACTTGCTGTTCTCCGCGACGTTCTCGAACGACATCAAGCGTCTGGCCGATGAGCTCCTGAACGCCCCGCGGCTGATCGAGGTCGCGCGGCGCAATACCGCCGCCGAGACCGTCGCGCAGAGCGCGTATCGGCTGCCGCAGGACGCGAAGCGCGCCTTTGTCACGCACCTCGTGAAATCCCGCAACGTGTGGCAGGTGCTCTGCTTCGTGCGCACCAAGCACGGTGCATCGCGGCTCGCGCGCCAGTTCGAGCGCGACGGACTCGAGACATCGGCGATCCATGGCGACAAGACGCAGGCAGCGCGCCTCGAAGCGCTGGCGAAGTTCAAGGAAGGCAAGCTGCAGGTGCTGGTGGCAACCGACGTCGCGGCACGCGGCCTCGACATCGACGACCTGCCCCTGGTGATCAACTACGAGATGCCTCACGTCCCCGAGGACTACATCCACCGGATCGGCCGCACCGGACGCGCCGGTGCGACTGGCGAGGCGATTTCGCTGGTCGCCCCGGAGGAGGAGAAGCACCTCGCCGAGATCGAGAAGCTGCTGAAGAAGAAGATCGTCATCGCAACCCCGGAGGGCTTCGACGTGGCCGCCGCAGTGTCTTCGCGTAGTACCCGCGCGGAGTCGCCCGCGGCGGGAACGCGCAGGCGGCAGGAGCCCCGCGCGCAGGGCGTTGCCCGCGAGCTCAGCAGCGAAAGCGAAGGGCGGCGCGAGCCCCGCGAGCGCGGCGCCAATGCCGAGGCGCGGCGCGAACCCCGCGCCCCCCGCGCCGAAGCACCGGGCTATGGCGACGCGCGGCGCGCCGAGCGCGAGGCCGCCTACGCCAAGAACCCCGACCAGCCGATCGTCACGCGGCCGGACACGCCCGCCCCAGGCAGCGGCCCGATCGGCGGCCATCGCGCGCAGGGCCACGTGGCGCGGAAGTCGCATCCGGTACCCGCATTGCTGCAGAAGCGGCAAGTACCCGAACCCGAGAAGGCATAGGCGCTTCGTCCCTGCCACAGCGCGGGCCCGATGGCAGCCCGCGCGTTGCGTCGGGAAGGCCGTCTTCGATAATGCGGGACTTCACGCCCCGCGCTGCCCCCTTGATCCACGACAGCCCCGACGCATCCGTACTGCGCGTCGACAAACTCTCGGTCGAGTTCGCGACGACCGATCGCGTCGTCACTGCGGTGCGCGACCTGTCTTTCGGGATCGCTCGCGGCGAGACCGTTGCGGTCGTCGGGGAATCGGGGTCGGGC
>DAHUXO010000013.1 GCA_027307095.1 Betaproteobacteria bacterium
GCGCGTGACGGTGAATTTCGCCTGCAGCATCACCGAGAGACGTCCGTACTCGGGCGAGCCCGGCGCCGCCGCCATCCGCATGACGACCTCGCGCTGCAGCATCACATGGATGTCGCGCAGCTGTCGATCGAAGTCCGCGAGATGGAACAGCAGCGGCGAGCTGATGTTGTACGGCAGGTTGCCGACGACTCGCAACTCCCCGCCGAGGGCGGCGTAGTCGAACGCAAGCGCGTCGCCCTCGTGCAGGACGAGCTGGCCGGATCCGCAGGTCGCGCGCAGCCTTGCCGCGAGGTCGCGGTCGATCTCGATCGCGGTGATGCGCGTTGCACGCTCGATCAGACGGTGCGTCAGCGCGCCCAGCCCGGGCCCGATCTCGACGAGGTTGTCCCCGGGTCGCGGCGCGATCGCGTCGATGATGCGCTCGACGTAATGCGCGTCGGCGAGAAAGTTCTGGCCGAAACGCCTGCGCGCGCGGTGACCGAGCATGCTTGGAGATGCAAGTCAGCGTGAAATCGGGATCAAAGCCGATGCAACTGCCACTGATCCGATTTCAGGCGTCGGCGCGGGACGCGAGCTCGATCGCGAGCTCGATCGCGGCGACGAAGCTGCCGACGTCGGCGGTCTTCGCGCGCTCCGCGTCGCCGGCGAGGTCCAGCGCGGTCCCGTGGTCGACGGACGTGCGGATGAAAGGCAGTCCGAGGGTGACGTTGACGCCATGGCCGAAGCTCGCGGCCTTGAGCGCGGGCAGCCCCTGGTCGTGGTACATCGCGATGATCGCGTCGTAGCGCCTCGCGAACTCGGGCACGAACACCGTGTCGGCCGGAAGCGGGCCCGTGACGTCGGCACCCTGCAGGCGGGCTTCGGCGAGCGCAGGTTCGATTACATCGGCGTCCTCGCGACCCAGGTGACCACCTTCGCCGGCGTGCGGATTCAGGCCGCAGATGGCGATGCGCGGACCCACGATCGCGAATCGCCGCGCGAGCTCGTGCTGGACGATCGCGATCGTCTCGGTGACCGCCGCGTGCGTGATCGCGGCGGGAACTTCGCGCAGCGGAAGGTGCGTGGTGACGAGTGCGACGCGCAGCGGGGCGTCGGCGCTGCCTCCCGCCAGCATCATCACGACCCGCGGCGTGTGCGTGCGCGCGGCGAAGAACTCGGTGTGGCCGGTGAAAGGCAGGCCGGCATCCTGCATCGTGCTCTTTTGCACCGGGCCGGTGACGAGCGCCGCGAACGCTCCTGTTGCACAGCCGTCGCACCCGCGCTCCAGTGTCGACAGGACGCTGCGCGCATTGGTCGGATCGGGATGCCCGGGAACGACAGGTCCCGCAAGGGGGTGGTCCCAGACCTCGATCGCGTTGCCCGGCGCCGCGAACGCGAGGGGATCGTAATCGACGTAGCGCGGCGTGGCGCCGATGCGCGTCGCACGTTCGTCGAGCAGCCTGCGGTCGCCGATCACGATGATGCGCGCGAGGAAATGCTCCTGCGCGTGGCGTGCGGCGACCATGGCGACGAGCTCGGGACCGATTCCGGCGGGCTCGCCCACCGTGATCGCGATGGCAGGGTGCGACGACATCGTCGACGTCAAAGCGGCTGCACGGAAACCGCCGCCGGGTCGCCGAACACCTGGACATCGACTCCGGGCGCGGCGCGGACGACGAAACCGCCCGCAACGTCACGCTCGATGCGCGCCTGCGCGTAGCCGTCGAGCGGCTGCGCGGGCGTGCCGAACACCCAGAGCCACTCCAGCGGTCGCTCGAGGTCGATTTCGCCGGTGTGCTGGACCGCCCTTCCCAGCGGCAGTGCGTGGCCCTCGCGACCGAAGACCGGAAACTGGTCGAGCCGCGCGCGGTAGCGCAGGACGCGCGATCCCGGGTAGCGGGCCCGCGTGTTGAGGTCGTACCACGCGCCCGGAGGCAGGGCGATCTCGACGCTCCCGCCTTCCCTCACGATCGGCGCGACCAGCAACGCATCGCCGCACATGAACTGGGTCTCGAAAGGTCGGACCAGCCGGCTCTCGGGAAACGCGAGCGGCATTCCCCGCGTCACCGGCAGGCCCGTGCGCATCGCCTGCGCGATCACCGATTCGAGGTAGGGGATCAGGCGGTAGCGCAACGCCAGCCACTTGCGCGCGACCGCCTCGGCTTCGGCGCCCCAGGTCCAGGGTTCGCGCTCGCCGGCACCGCGCAACCGCAGGTGCGACCCGAACACCGACGCCTGCAGCCAGCGCAGGTACAGGTCGACCGGAGGCTCGAGCGAGCCGTAGACGCCGCCTATGTCCAGGCCGTGATACGGGTTGCCGCTCATCCCCCACGACAGGCCGCCGCGTATCGAAGCGGCCAGGGCCTCCCAGTCGCTCTGCTGATCGCCTGCGTAACCCAGCGGATAGCGCTGGCTGCCGGACCATCCGGACCGGCTCCAGACGACGGGCGGCCCCGCGCCTGGCGCCTGGAAGTGCGCGGTTGCCTCGTGGATGCAGCGGTTGTAGAGCAGCGGATAGACATTGTGCAGACGCGCGCCGAAATCGCCGTTGGAGGCGACCGCATCGTCGGGGACGTGCTCGCCGAGGCCGCCCTCGAACGCGTCGACGCCATCCTCGAACAGGACCTGGTGTGCGTCACGCCACCACGCGCACGCATCGGCATTGGTGAAATCGACGATGCCGCATTCGACCGGTGGCAGGAGGGCGCCTTCGGGCGCCCCCGCGCCGCGCGCCGCCTCCGGGGCGAATATGTAGGGATCGCCCTGCTGGGTCGTCAGCAGGTACTCCTGCGACGCGAGGTCCTGGAACAGCGGAGACTCGACGGAGACGTACGGGCACTCCCAGACGCAGACCCTGAGATTCTGCTCCTTGATTCTCGCCAGCGTCGTCGTGGGATCGGGAATGCGATCGGGATCCCAGGTGAAGTCGAACAGCGTCTCCGGGTTCCACACCGACCCGGCGTCGAGCGCCAGCACGTCGCATGGAAGCCTGCGCTCGCGCATGCGCGCCGCGACGGCGATCGCGTCTTCGGGAGATTCATACCTGACGCGCGACACCCACAGTCCGAGGCTCCAGCGCGGAACGCCGGCCGGCCGGCCGGTGAACTCCGTGTACAGGTCGAGAATTCGTGCCGGAGCGTCGCCCGCGAAAAGGAAGAGGTCCAGTGCCTCGTCCTCGACCATGATCGCGTAGCTTCGGTGCGACCAGTCCGGATGCCCGACGCCGTGCGTCACCATGCCCGGGGTGTTGACGAACGTGCCCCAGGCGCCCGTACCCGTTCCGGGGCTCCAGGCAAAGGGCGTGTTCTTGTAGGCGAGGCCGGTATTGACGCCAAGTGCGTCGGCGACCTGCGAGTGGACGAGCTGACCGCGCTTGTCCAGCGATCCGAATTTCTCGCCCAGGCCATAGATCGATTCGCCGGAGGTCAGCGCGAACGCTGCGGTCCACAGTCCGCCCTGCCGAAGCCTCCCCAGCGTGGGCAGGCGCGTCCCGCCCCGCGCATGCTCGTCGGTCACCGTGGTCAGGACGGTTTCGCCTTTCCACAGCAGCCGCATCGACAGCGGCGCACCGGTGATCTCCAGCGTCGAGTCGCCCGCGGTCAGCGCCCAGGTTCCCGGCTGCGACTGCACGACCTCGCAGGGCCTGGGCCGGCCGACCACGATGCCGTAGTCGGGCCGCGCATCCGGGCCGGCACGCAGGCGAAAGGCGCCAGGGCCGAAGCATTCGACTTCGAGGATGTCGCCGCTCGACGTGGCGAACGACGCGCCGGACGACGAGGCCCCCAGGCTCTGGGGAATGTCGAGGCGCAGGTAGTCGGAGGGATCGAGGTGCATGCGGTGCGCGGCATGTGCGGGCCGCGGAACTCCGTCTCGGGACGATGGGGCGCCGGCTCCGATGCTGACGGCGTCGCGTGGATCCGGGCACGGGAACGCGCATCGTACAAGAAAAGCCCGAAGCCGGCCCGCTCACTCAGGGCGACATTCACGCCCGGCCCCGTGGCGCGCTAATATTGCGCGCGGCCGTTCACGACCTCGGACCAGGCGCAGCGGCCATCCCATGCATCGCTTACCCGCAGGGAGTGCACCATGCATCGAGAACTCGGGCGCGCCGTGCTCGCGTCGGCGCTGCTTTCGGCGCTCATGCTCGCCACGCAGGCATTCGGGGCCGGGCCCGCGGCGAAACGCAAACCGGACCCGTGGATCGAGCGCGGTCGCTACGTCGTCGCGATCGGGGGCTGAAACGACTGCCACACGCCGGGCTACGCCGAGAACGGTGGCAGGGCGGATGAGAAGGTCCTGCTCACCGGCGACAACCTGGGATGGTACGGTCCATGGGGAACGACCTATCCGGTCAACCTGCGCATCTTCATGCAGCACCTGACCGAAAGGGAATGGATCAAGGCCGCGCGGAAGATGCAGGCGCGGCCGCCGATGCCATTCTGGGCGCTGAACCGCATGGGGACGGGCGATCTGCGTGCGGTCTACCGCTACGTCCGTTCGCTCGGACCCGCTGGCGCGCCTGCCCCCGATTTCGTGCCGCCCGGCACGATGCCCAAGCCGCCGTATGTGCAGTTCCCGGCTCCGCCGAAGTAGCGCGTGGCGATGAACGCCTGGTGGCGGGGGTGACCGCCGCTCGCGATTTTCGCGAGGGTTTCGTCGGAATGATCCCCGTCTGCATCGGCACCGCGCCGTTCGCGCTGGTGTGCGGTGTCGGTGCGGCGGCCGCCGGCGCCTCGTGGTGGAGCGCGCTCGGCATGAGCGCGATCATGTTCTCAGGCGCGGCGCAGATTCTCGCCGTGCAACTGCTCGCTGCGGGTGCCCCGCTCGCGGTGATCGTGCTCACCTGTTTCGTCGCGGGACTTCGCTTCCTGATGTACAGCGCCGCGATGGCGCCCTACCTGCGTCCGCTGCCGCAGCGGTGGCAACAGGGGCTCGCGTTCCTGCTGACCGACCAGGCGTTCGCCGCGGGGGTGCGACACTTCGGCGCGGGTCACCCGCCGCGCCAGGCCGCCCGGCATTACCTCGGTGCCGGCATCGCGCTGTGGAGTTCCTGGCAGGTGATGAACCTCGCCGGATATTTCGTCGGCAACCTGATCCCGGCGACCTGGTCGCTCGATTTCGCGGTCCCGCTCTGCTTCATCGCGCTGGTCGCGCCCCAGTTTCGCGCGATGCCATCGATCGTCGCCGCCGTCATTTCGGGGTTCGCGGTGCTCGCGCTTGCCGGACTGCCGATGAAGCTCAACCTGATCGCCGCCGGGACGCTGGGCATCGTCGCCGGAACCGTTGCCGACTTGGCGAAGGAACGATGGACGCGACGCTGAAGCTCTGGGCGGTCATCGCGATCGTCGGCACGCTCAATTACCTGTCGCGCCTGTCGTTCATCGCGATCTTCTCGCGCAGGCACGTTCCGGTGTTGCTCGCGCGGGCGTTCAGGTACGTTCCCGCGGCGATGCTGACGGCGCTGGTCCTGCCGATGGTCGTCGAGGCGTCCGGTGGCGGTGCGGTGCGTGCAGCGAGCGCAGTGGTGCCGCGGATCGCCGCGGCGATCGTCGCCGGATTCGTCGGGTTCAGGACGCACAACACGCTGAAGACGCTCGCGGCGGGCATGCTTTCGCTCTGGCTTCTGCAGGCGGCGATTGCGTGGATCGGCTGATCCGGGCGCGGGACCCCGAAAATCCGGGACAGGAAAATCCGGGACGTAGGAAAATCCGGGACGCACCACGTTTTCCCGGTGCATCGTCGGAAGCGTCGCGCGTTGCGGGTTCAAAACGTGGTGCGTCCCGGATTTTCCCGTCCCGGATTTTCCACCGCGGAATCGCACGTGGAATAATGTCGCCGTACCCGCCCCCTGGAGCATCGATGCGCTTCGAAGGATCGCCGACCTACGTCGCCACTGCCGACCTCAAGCTCGCGGTCAACGCCGCGCTCGCGCTCGAGCGGCCGCTGCTGGTCAAGGGCGAGCCGGGACCGGGCAAGACGCTGCTGGCCGAGGAGATCGCGCGCGCTCTCGGCCGCCCGCTCTACCAGTGGCACGTCAAGTCGACGACCAAGGCGCAGCAGGGACTCTACGAATACGATGCCGTATCGCGGCTGCGGGATTCGCAGCTCGGCGACGATCGCGTCGCCGACATCGCGAACTACATCAGGCGCGGCGTGCTGTGGGAGGCTTTCGAGAGCGAAACGCCCGCGGTGGTGCTGATCGACGAGATCGACAAGGCCGACATCGAGTTCCCCAACGACCTGCTGCGCGAGCTCGACCGCATGGAGTTCCACGTGTACGAGACGCAGCGGACCGTCGCCGCGCGGCACCGCCCGCTGGTCGTCATCACCTCGAACAACGAGAAGGAGCTCCCCGATGCGTTCCTGCGGCACTGCTTCTTCCATTACATCCGCTTCCCGGATCGGGAGACGATGAGGGAGATCGTCGGCGTCCATTTTCCCGGACTCAAGAAGGCGCTGCTCCAGGAAGCGCTCGAGGTCTTCTTCGACCTGCGCGAGGTTCCGGGACTCAAGAAGAAGCCCTCCACCTCGGAGCTCCTCGATTGGCTGAAGCTGCTGCTCGCCGAGGACCTTCCGCCCGAGGCGCTGAAGAGCAATGATCGCAAGGCGATCATCCCGCCGCTCCACGGCGCGCTGCTCAAGAACGAGCAGGACGTGCATTTGTTCGAGCGCGTGGCATTCATGGCGCGGGCGGGGCGGTGATGCCCTGTTCCGGGTTTCCCCGATGACCGGACGCTTCATCCCGCCCGTGACGCTGCGCGCCGCGCACGCCCGGCTCGAGCCGCTCGCGCGCGGCCATCTCGACGGAATCCGCAGCGCCGCGGCCGACGGCGAGCTGTGGAAGCTCTGGTACACGTCGGTGCCGTCGCCCGAGCGGACGGAGGCCTGGATCGACGCTGCGCTGGACATGCGCGAGCGTCTCGGGGCCATGCCGTTCGCGGTATTCGACAACGCGAGCGGCGACATCGTCGGCAGCACCCGCTATTTCAACGTCGACGCGGCGAATCGCCGGCTGGAGATCGGCCATACCTGGTACGCGAAGCGCGCGCAACGCTCGCCGATCAACACCGAGTGCAAGCTGCTGCTGCTGACGCATGCGTTCGAGTCGCTGGACTGCATCGCAGTCGAGTTCCGCACGCATTGGTTCAACCAGCAGTCGCGCGCCGCGATCGCGCGCCTCGGCGCGAAGCAGGATGGCGTGCTGCGCAACCACCAGCTGATGCCCGACGGAAGCCGGCGCGACACGGTCGTGTTCAGCATCCTCGACAGCGAATGGCCGGCGGTGAGGGCGCATCTCGATTTCCTCCTCGGGCGCCAGCGTTCACCATGAAGATCGGCGCACGAATCTCGATGTTGGGCTCGCTCGTGTTCGCGCTGTTCTGGATCTTGCTGGGCGCGATCGGGATCGCCTGCGCGATCGCCTCGCGGCGGCTGGTCAGGCGCGAGGATGGAGCCTCGCGGGAGGCCTGACCGCCCGCCGAGGGCTTGCGGACTGCCCTGCCCGCCGGGACACACGATGCTCGTCGACTTCTTCCTGCACCTCAAGTCGTTCCGGCTGCCGGTGTCGACGCGCGAGTTCCTGACGCTGCTCGAGGCGCTCGAGGCACGCGTCGTGTCGGGATCGATCGACGATTTCTACGTCCTCGCGCGCGCATGCCTCGTCAAGGACGAGCAGCATTTCGATCGTTTCGACCTCGCGTTCGGCACGTATTTCAGGGGTGTCGAGGCGCTCGTCGACGCGCACGCGGAGATCCCGGAAGAGTGGCTGCGCAGGGAATTCGTCCGGCAACTGTCGGACGAGGACCGGCGCGCGATCGAGGCGCTCGGCGGGCTCGACAAGCTGATGGAGACGTTCAGGCAGCGGCTCGCCGAGCAGCGCAAGCGACACCAGGGCGGCAGCAAATGGATCGGCACCGGCGGCACCAGTCCGTTCGGCGCCTACGGTTTCAACCCGGAAGGCATACGCGTAGGACAGGAAGGCAGCGGTTCGCGGTCTGCGGTCAAGGTCTGGGACGAGCGGGCCTACCGCAATCTCGACGGCGAGGTCGAGCTCAACACCCGCAACATCAAGGTCGCGCTGCGCAGGCTGCGGCGCTTCGCGCGCGAAGGCGTTCCCGAGGAGCTCGATCTCGACGGGACGATCTCCGGCACGGCCCGCAACGCCGGCTGGCTCGACCTGAAGCTGCAACCCGAGCGGCGCAACCGCGTCAAGGTCCTGCTGTTCCTCGATGCCGGCGGGTCGATGGATCCGCACGTCGAGGCCTGCGAGGAGCTGTTCTCGGCAGCGAAGGCCGAATTTCGCCACCTCGAGCATTTCTATTTCCACAACTGCATCTACGACCACGTCTGGCGCGACAATCTGCGCCGCCGCGACGAGCGTTACAGCACGCTCGACCTGCTGCACACCTACGGGCCCGACTGGAAGGTGATCATCGTCGGCGATGCCGCGATGAGCCCCTACGAGCTGACGGCCATCGACGGCAGCGTCGAATACCGGAACCTCGAGCCGGGGCTTGCGTGGCTTTCGCGGATCTTCGCGCACTTCCGCAGCGTCGTCTGGTGGAATCCCGAGGCGCAGCGCACGTGGGAATACACGCGCACGACCCAGATGATCCTGCAGGCGCTCGGTCCGCGAATGTTCCCGTTGACCCTTCGCGGCGTCGGGCAGGGCATCGACGCCTTGCGGCACTGAGGCTGCAGCGCCGTCCGCCGCCAGCCGGGCGGCTGCCGGAGGGGCCTTCGGCCTCAGCCGAATCGCGAAAGGATCTCCGCGACCTTGTTCGCGTGCTCGCGGCGCGCTCCCGCCTTCACCGGCAGGTTTTCGCGGATCATGCAGGAGATCATCTCGTAGAACGCCCGATCGAGCGCCTTGCGGGCGGCCGCGAGCTGGAGCGCCACGTCCTCGCATCGCGAGTCCTCGGCGATCATTCGCCGGACCCCCCGCACCTGTCCTTCGACGCGCGCGAGACGCGCGTCCAGCGCTCGTTTGGCCGTTTCGTCATGGAATGTGGGTGGTTTCATCGACGCGGGCTCCGGAAATCACGGTACGAAACACGGTACGGACGGCCCGCACGACTATACACCGGGAGGTAGGGTCGGCGCATTGTCGCCCTGAAGACACTCTGCGCCGGCCACCGGTGGGAGAGAAATGCGGGGTGAAAGCCCTTGCGCCTACCCGGGGAGAGTATTAGGATTTTCTAATTAAACGACCCGATGCCCCGGGCGCCCCCCGCAGGAGGAAACGATGTCAACCATGCCCGACACCCTCGAGAGGCTCGACGCTGCCACGCTCGAGCGGCTGGTCAGCGAGCGCATCGACGCGCTGCTTCCGCAGAAGCTCGAGGCGGTGCTTGCCGAGCGCGAGGCGGCCAGGACCCCGTCGATGACGATCATCGCGACCAAAGGGACGCTGGACTGGGCCTACCCGCCGTTCATCCTCGCCTCGACCGCGGCCGCGCTCGGCTGGAATGTCTCGATGTTCTTCACGTTCTACGGCCTCGAGCTGTTGCGCAAGGACATGAGGAAACTGAAGGTGAGCCCGCTCGGCAATCCTGCGATGCCGATGAAGATGCCCATGGGTCCCGCGTGGTTCCGGTCGATCCGCTGGAACGTCCCGAACCTCGTGCAGTCGCTGGTGCCGCGCTACGAGGCGTTCGCGACGCGAATGATGCGCAAGACCATCCGGAACAAGGGCGTCGCCGACATCGCCGAGCTGCGCAGCCTGTGCCTCGAAGCGGGCGTCAACATGATCGGCTGCCAGATGACGGTCGACCTGTTCGGCTACAAGCCCAAGGACTTCATCCCGGAGGTGAAGGAATTCGTCGGCGCCGCGACGTTCCTGCCGATGGCGAAGGAGGCCGACGTCAGCCTGTTCATCTAGCCGCACCCGACTGAAAACGGCGCCGGCAGCGAATGCCGGCCGTAACGCAGCAGCGTCCCAAGGAGGGAAACGTGCAAAAACGCTTGATTGCGGCGCTCGTCGCCGCCATGCCGCTCGCCGCTCACGCGACCGACGGTTACTTCAGCCACGGCTATGGAATGGTCGCCAAGGGCATGGGCGGCGCGGCGATTGCCGTCACCGGCGACGCTTTCGGCGGTGCCAACAACCCCGCGACGATGGCGTTCGCGGGCAACCAGTTCGACGTGGGTGTCGATCTGTTCAGCCCGCACCGCAAGGCCGAGCGGACCGGGGGCGCGGCCTACGGCCTCGACGGCTCCGCCGACAGCGGCAGCAATTATTTCGGCATCCCCGAGATGGCCTACAACACGATGCTCCGCCCGGATCTGTCGTTGGGGGTGACCGTCTACGGCAACGGCGGCATGAACACCAACTATTCAGGCGGCCAGTTGCCGTCGCCCGGCGCCTGCGGACCGGCGACCGGACCCGGCAGTGGCTTCAATCCCTCGCCCGGCCCCTACAACCTGCTGTGCGGCAACGGGAGCCTTGGCGTCGACCTGACGCAGCTCGTCATCGCGCCGACGATCGCGTGGCGCATCAATCCGCAGAACTCGATCGGCGTCGCGCCGCTGTTCGCCTACCAGCGCTTCAGGGCTGAGGGCGTGCAGGCGTTCGCAGGGCTGTCGACGTCGCCGGGCAACGTCACGAATCGAGGTTACGACAATTCGACGGGCTGGGGCGTGCGCGTCGGCTACTACGGCCAGCTGACGCCGCAGATCGCGGTCGGCGCGACCTACGCGTCGAAGCTCAGCATGGGCAATTTCGACAAGTACAAGGGCCTGTTCGCCCAGTCCGGCGGCTTCGACATACCGTCGAACTGGGGCGTCGGCATCGCGATCACGCCGGTGCCGGAGTGGATGTTCGCGCTGGACTACGAGCGGATCAACTACAGCGATTCGAACTCGGTCAACAATCGCAGCGACCTGATCCTGCAGTGTGCGGGCGGCAACCCCGCCGCCTGCCTGGGCGGATCGAACGGCGCGGGTTTCGGGTGGCAGGATGTCGACGTCTGGAAGCTGGGCGTCCAGTACAAGCTCGATTCGCAGTGGACGCTGCGCGCCGGCTACAACCACAGCGACAACCCGATCCAGGCGCGCGACGTGACCTTCAACATCCTCGCCCCCGGGGTCATCAGGGACCACGCCACGGTGGGCGCGACATACAAGCTCGACGCGCAGAACGACATCACCGGTGCGGCCATGTACGCGTTCAACAACAGCGTCCAGGGTGCGAGCCTGTTCAACAATTTCTTCCCGCCGCCGCAGCCGTCGATGCAGGAAAAGATCCAGATGTACGAATGGTCGGTGGGTGTGCAGTGGGCGCACCACTTCTGACCTGATCCGCGCCGGACGCAGGACCGGGCCCCGCCGCCGGCGGGGCTCGCGTTTTCAGGGGTGTCGCGCGGCGGTCCGGTGGCAGCCGGTTTGCGCTGTTCGCGCCGTCGTTCCGCGCCGGGAGGCCCTACGGTAGCGTCCAGCCGATGCGGCGCAGGAACTCGAGCGTCGGGGCTGTCGTCTGCTGCGCCAGCGCGCGCCGCGCAGGATTGCGCAATGCCATCGCGCGCCAGCGATTCACGGGCCGCAGCCCCGCGCTTTCGTAGACCGGGGGCGGCGGATAATGGACGTGCCGGACGAATGCGCCGAAGACGCGGGCGAGCGCGCGCGACAGCAGCGCGCGGCGCCAGGGGGCGACGCGCTGCGTCGCGGCTTCGCATTGCCTGCGCGCGAAAGCCGCGTGCATCGCCTCGTCGTGACTGTGGATGCGCGCGATCCTGAACACGACGGCGCTCAGCGTCACGTCCTCGACGCCCCGCTGCAGCTGCCGGTTGAACCGGTTCGGCAGCTCCTCGCCGATCACGACCAGCGCCCAGAACAGGGCGGATCCGGG
Source organism: Betaproteobacteria bacterium (assembly GCA_027307095.1). GTDB lineage: Bacteria > Pseudomonadota > Gammaproteobacteria > Burkholderiales > Casimicrobiaceae > VBCG01. The sequence goes on from DAHUXO010000013.1 coordinate 11,825, forward strand.
CGGGACCCGCCGACCCAGCGCATGGGCGAGGCACACGCCGGCGCTTTGGCGCGGGTCGAGCGCGATGCCACTGCGCCGGATCAGCTCGACGAACATCAGGCTGTGCCCGGCCTCCTCGCGGATCTCGCGCAGGTACGCAGCACGCGTGTGCGGGTCGCCCGTGCGCCAGGCGAGCAGCGCGAGCCGTTCGACGAACAGCGCCTCGAGCCAGATCCCGGTCTGCAGCAGGTGGAGGTATTCGCAGTGGGACAGCCGCTGGCGCAGCGCGAGCGGAAGCGCCTCGAATTCCTCGACCCCTGCAAGCGACAGCGCGTCGGGCGGCAGCCACCAACATTGGTGATCGACCGCGTCCCAGTCGATCTGGAACAGCGGATCTTCGTAGGGGGCCGTCGTGTTGGCGGTCAGGGGCACGTCGGTGGAGTGGGGCGCGGGATGCGGAGCGCGGCGGACCGGGCCCGATCGCTGGCAATATACCGGCATGAACGCCCGCGGCAAACCATCGGGGACCTGAGCTGAAGCTCGACCTCTTCCACGAGTTCGCCGTGCCGCCCCAGCTCGGTCGCAGCGAGGCCGCGGCGTATGCGGAAACGCTCGAGGAGATCGAGCTCGCCGATCGGCTCGGCTTTCACGGCGTGTGGCTGGTCGAGCATCATTTCATGCAGGGTTACTCGCATTCGTCGAAACCCGAGCTGATCCTCGCTGCGCTCGCGCGGGGCACATCGCGATTGCGGCTCGGATTGGGTGTCGTGCCGCTTCCCTACCACCACCCGGTGCATGTCGCCGAGCGCGTCGCGACGCTGGACCTGCTCTGCGGCGGCAGGCTCGAGGTGGGCATCGGCCGCGGTTTCTTGCCGCAGGAATATGCGGCATTCGGGGTCGACATGGGCGACAGTCGCGCGCTCGTCGACGAGTCGCTCGCGATCCTGCGGGCGGCGGCGGACGACGCGCCGGTTCGTTTCGCGGGCGCGCATTTCAGGCTCGACGGCGTGACCGTCGTCCCGAAGCCTCTCCAGCGTCCGCATCCGCCCCTGTGGAGCGCTGCGGTGAGTCCCGATACCTTCGAATGGGCTGCGCGAAATGGCCTGGGGGTGCTGGCGGGGCCCTTCAAGCCATGGTTCATGGTCGCATCCGACATCCGCCGCTACCGGGAGCTCTGGACGCATCCGGAGCCGATGCGCATCGGCATGACGGTCGGCATGCTGTGCCTGCGCGACGGCGCGCGCGCGCGCCGCCTCGCCGCACCGGCATTCAAATGGTTCTACGACGAGTTGTTGCGCGTCACCGCCCCGGTGCTCGAGAGCCTGCTGCCGGGCTACGAGCAGTTCCACGACCTGGGACGCTTCCGGCGGCTCGCCCGCTGGGGCGCGCGAGCGCGGGTGCTCGATCTCGCCGGGCTGACTGTCGCGGGCACGCCGGACGAATGCCTCGCGCGCATCCGCCGTTACCGCGAAGCCGGCGTCACGCACCTGCTGTGCGCAGTCGGCGCCGGTGCGCTGCCCACCGACGTCGTGCGCGAGTCCCTCGAATGCATCGCGTCGGACGTGCTGCCTGCGCTGGCGCAGCCGTGACGCCGTGAGCCGATGCGCGTCGTCGTGACGGGTGCTGCAGGCCGGCTCGCGCGCGCCGTCCTGCCGCGGCTGTGCGCCGATCCGGCCATCGGGTCCGTGACCGGCATCGACCGGACGTCGCCAGCGTTCAGTCATCCGAAGTTCGAGCCGGTCGTCGCCGATATCGCCGGACGCGCGGCACATGCCCGCCTGCCCGGTGCGAACGCGCTGGTCAACCTCGCGTTCGTGGTGATGCGCGGGCGACAGCCGCTGCGCGAGATGGCGCGCAACAACGTCGAGGGAACGAAAGCGTTGCTGGCGGCAGCACAGGCCGCGGGCATCGGATCGATCGTGCATCTGTCGTCGGCTGCGGTCTACGGTCACGGCGTCGGGCTTACCGAGGACGCTGCGCTCGCGCCCTCGCCGCGGTTCCAGTACGCGTTGCAGAAGGCGCAAGTCGACGCCTGGATCGCGCGGGCGCTTCCACGCGCGGCGGTCCTGCGTCCGACGGTGATCCTGGGCCCGAACGCCCAGCCGCTGCTGCGCCGGCTGGCCTCGGCGCCATGCTACCTGCGGCTCCCCGATCCGCAGCCGCGGCTGCAATGCGTGCACGAGGACGACGTCGCGCAGGCAGTCGCGCTGGCGCTGGGCCTGCGCGCGCCAGGCACGTTCAACCTCGCCGCGCCCGGGGATTTCTCGCTGCGCGAGCTCGTGCGCGCGCGCAGGCCGCGCGCGCACGGGGTCCCGCTCGCGCTCGCAGGCGTCGCACTGCGCGTCGCATGGCGGGCGACCGGCTGGGGCGGCGAACCGGGATGGCTGGACGGTGTCACGTATTCGCTGACGCTCGACTGCTCGCGCGCGTCCGCGGTGCTCGGATGGCGCCCGCGCCACACGCACTGGCAAGAGATCGCGGGCGTACTGGAATGACTGACAGGGGATCGACGACATGCAGCTACTCGACGAATTGAAGCAGCGCCTCGACGCCGAATCGAGCCTCTTTCGCGCGCAGCTCCTGCGCGAGGACATCGCCCGGCTGACCAAGCTCGGCGAGCTCGCACGCTCGACCGGGGATTTCGACGCGTTCAGGAAGGCCGCGATGCGCATCGGCTGGACGCAGGGCGACGCGCGCACGCAGGAACTCGCGGGGCCGCTCGGCATATTGCTCGAGGCGGTCTACGCGTATTTCCGGGAAGGTGGCAGCGGAACTGCCGGGGAAAGCGGCGAGGCTACCCGCGACCCCGCGCAGGAGGCGCACATCGCCGCCGCCTGGCACGAGCTGCACCGGGTGCGGATGGAGCGGCTCGTCGGCTGCCTGTCGAATCCTGTTCCGAGGCCCGGCGACTGACGCGGGCGGCGGATCCGCGCGGGGTCAGACCTCGACCGTGGAACTGCGGGCGGTCGACTGTGGTTGGCAGAACACCGAGTGCAGCGTTCCCATCACGGTGATGACGTCGCGGCTCGCGAGCGAGTAGAGCACCGTCTGGCGGATCCGGCGGCTCGACACGACACCCTCGCGGCGCAGCACGGCCAGGTGCTGCGAAATCCCGGATTGGCTCAACCCGACCGCACGCTCGAGCTCTCCGACCGAGCGTTCGCCGTCCGCGAGCTGGCACAGGATCACCAGCCGCGCCGAATTCGACATTGCCTTCAGGAGTTTTGCGGCGCGGCGTGCGTTCTGCTCGAGGTCCGCCAAGCGTGCGCCCGCGCTGCCCCACGCGGGATCGATCGCCGCGAGTTCCGATCGCTGCGTCATCGCCGAGCGTCGATTGCGTGGGCGTTCAGGGCGTGCAGGCACATCCGGCAAAGCCATCGGCTGCCATCTTGGCCTCGTAGGGCCCGGCGACCGCCGTGCCCGGCGTCAGCGTCGCTTTCACCGTGGCCCAATCCT
>DAHUXO010000019.1 GCA_027307095.1 Betaproteobacteria bacterium
CGCCAAGAAGGCGGCGGCCAAGAAGGAAGCTGCCAAGAAGGCGGAGCCGGCAGCAGCCCCCGCCAAGTAGTCTTTGGCAGTAAACCTCGCGGCCGGTGCCATGCGCCGGCTGCGGGGCTCTCGAGCATCCGCCCGGATGCACGGCGTGGGGCGCATTGCGCGCTCCGGCGCCCCCGTGACGCTGGGCTCGTTGCGCCGTGCGCATCGGGTGCGCGCCCGGACGCCCTGTCGCGGTCACTTATCATTGCGGCTTCGCTGTCGTTCGATGCCATGAGCCGAGCCGCCCACCGACCCGCCGTCACCGTCGCAACCGTCGTCGAGCACGGCGGGCGCTTCCTGCTCGTCGAGGAGGAAACGCGCGGCGGCCTGCGGCTCAACCAGCCCGCCGGACATGTCGAAGCCGGCGAGTCGATCGTCGCGGCCGCTGCGCGGGAGACGCTCGAGGAATCGGCGTGGCGGGTCGATCCGGTGGCGCTGGTCGGGGTCTACCAATGGGGTTCGGCCGAGACCGGCGAGACCTTCGTCCGCTTCACGCTGGCGGCGTTGCCACGCACGCACGAGCCGGCACGGGTGCTGGACGCGGGTATCGTGCGGGCGCTGTGGCTGCCGTACGAAGACATCGCCGCGCACGCCGAGCAGCACCGCAGCCCGCTTGTGCTGCGCTCCCTCGACGACTACCGCGCCGGCCGGCGGAGGCCGCTTGGCCTGATCGCGAGCCTCTGATGGCGCGGCGCGAGCGGGTGGTCGTCGGCATGTCGGGGGGTGTCGACTCCTCGGTCGCCGCGTGGCTCCTGAAGCAGCAGGGCTACGACGTCGTCGGGGTGTTCATGAAGAACTGGGAAGACGACGACACCGACGAATACTGCACGTCGCGCGAGGACCTGGTGGATGCCGCCGCGGTCGCGGACGTCATCGGCATCGAGCTCGAGGCGGTGAACTTCGCCGCTGAGTACCGCGAGCGCGTGTTCGCGCTCTTCCTGCGCGACTATGCGGCCGGCCGCACGCCCAACCCCGACGTCCTGTGCAACAGCGAGATCAAGTTCCGCGCATTCCTGGATCACGCGCTCGCCCTCGACGCCGACCGGATCGCGACGGGCCATTACGCGCGCGTGCGGCGCGATGCATCCGGCGCGACCGCGCTCCTGAAGGCGATCGACGCGTCGAAGGACCAGACGTATTTCCTGCACCGGTTGACGCAGGCGCAGCTCGCGCCCGCGCTGTTTCCGCTGGGCGGGATCACCAAGCGCGAGGTGCGCGAAATCGCGCAGCGCGAGGGCATTCCGACCTGGGCGAAGCGCGACTCGACCGGCATCTGCTTCATCGGCGAGCGCCCGTTCCGCGATTTCCTCGCGCGCTACCTGCCGCGCATGCCCGGGCCGATCGTCACGCCCGACGGCGTGGAGATCGGACGTCACGACGGACTCGCGTACTACACCCTCGGCCAGCGCCAGGGTCTCGGCATCGGCGGCCTGCGCGATGGTGCGCGCGAGCCCTGGTTCGTGGCCGGCAAGGACATGGCGCGCAACGCCCTGATCGCCGTCCAGGGACACGATCACCCGCGGCTCTACCGGCGCGAGGTCGATGCGTCGGACATGCACTGGATTGCCGGCGTGGCGCCGGCGCTGCCCGGGCGCTATGCGGCGAAGACGCGCTACCGGATGCCGGACGCGGCCTGCACGCTGCGCGTGATCGACGATGCTCCCGGTGCGCAGGATGCCCGCAACGCTGACGATGCGGACGATCCGCGTCCGGATTTGCGCCTGCGCGCGAGCTTCGACGCGCCGCAATGGGCACCGACGCCGGGGCAGTACCTCGTGCTGTACGACGGCGACGTGTGCCTGGGCGGGGGCGTCATCCAGGCGCAGGGCACCGATGCCAAAGTGACCGATGCGCCGGAAAACGCGGACAGACCCGCAATGAGCTCGTTGCGGGTCTGACCCCATATTCTCCATTCTCTCCCGGAGGACGCGCTGCAGCCGAAGTGCGCGCAGGCGTGGCGAGCCTGGACCTGGACCCCGGCGCGCCGGGGTCCAGCCGCCCCTCAGAACGGGATATCATCGTCGAAATCCTCGGTGGTCTTCTTGCCGCCGCCCTTCGCGGCGCCGCTGCCGGAGCTGCCTGACGATTCGCGCCGTCCGCCACCACCA
>DAHUXO010000039.1 GCA_027307095.1 Betaproteobacteria bacterium
GCGGATCCGTTCCCACGCGCGGCGCAGTCGCAGCCACGGCAGGGCGAGCCACCACCGCAGCGACTGGTAATACCCGATCAGGCGCTCCTGCGCTTCGATCTGGCGTCGCAGCTCATCGAGCTCGCCATTGGAGGCGTGCTCCAGTCCCGCGATGCGCGCGTCTCGCTCACCCAGCGTCTGCGCAAGCGCGTTCACACGCTGCCCCAGCCGTACGAGTTCCCGGTCGCGCTGGTCCACCTCGCCGTACAGGCGGATCAGCTGCCGCGTCTCGTTGTCGATGCGCTCCCATTCGCTGTCGCCGGCATCGGCGTACAGCGACAGCGATGGCAACTGGGCAGGCAGCGACCCCTGCTCGCGTGCCGCGACGACGACGAAATAGAGCGCCTGCGGCACCGCGGCCATCCGCACTGCCTCGGTGTTTCCGGCGAGCGCCTCGAAGCGGGGCCCCGCGACGTCGGCCCACAGCGCAGAGCCGAGGTAGCGGCGCTGCCGATACCAACGCTGCGCGGGGAAATCGGCGCCAAGCAGTTGTGCGAGCTCGCCGCGATCGAGCTCACGGACGTGGAACGGGTTCCGGTAGCTGCGCGCGTCGCTGTACTCGACGCGATTGGGCGAGGACAGGACCAGCAGCCCCCCGGGCGCGAGAACCCGCGCGAACTCCTGGAGCATCCGTGCCTGGTCGTCGGCGCCGATGTGCTCGATCGTCTCGAACGACACCACCAGATCGACGCTGGCGTCCGGCAGCGGGACCGCACTGACCGACGCGGCTTCGAAGCGCAGGTTCTGGCGCGAGGCGTACGCCGCCGATGCGTCCGCCACGACGCCGGCGTCGATGTCGATGCCGACGACGCTGACTGCGACATCGGCCATCAGCGCCGATCCATAACCTGTCCCGCAGGCCGCGTCGAGCACGCGCCGTCCGCGTGCGAGCTCGCGCGCGAATGCGTAGCGGTGGCAATGCTCGTAGGCGATTTCGCCGGGAGCGCCGGGAACGAAGCGCTCGCCGGTGAAGGTGTCGGGATCGGGCATGGCGGACGGGTCGGTCTCCGGACCTCAAAGGCGCCGCAGGATCGCGGCGAGTTCCTCGGGACTGCGCCAATGCAGGCGACAGACGAAGCGCGGCAACCGCCACCGGTTCGAGCCAGCGTGAACTAACTCCGGCTCGGTGGTGAACGCCGCGAGCATCCCGTGCTCGTCCGCGTGATGCGGGAAATAATCGCCGGCGAGGTAGTCGGTCCAGTTGCCGTACGGATAGGCGAACAGCCGGTCCCCCGGGTTGGCCGCGCGCGCCCGCAGATACTCGGCGGCGGCGCGGACCTGGCGGTCCGCTTCCGCGTAATTGTCGACGCCGCGGAATTCGGCGACAGCAGGCGGCAGGCCCGCGTAGCGCGCAAGGGTCGGATGATGATGGTCCCAGCTATGAACGCCAAGGTGCCAGCTTCCATCGGCGATGGCTTGCGGCCACCAGTCCTCGCCCAGCCACCGTGCGCCGTCGAGGCAGGTGCGCTCCAGCGTCGCGCGCGCCTGCGGGTCGGCGATCACGAACGACGTCATGCGCCCGGCGCCGGCCCCGATGCCCGACTCCCTGACGATCCGGTGAAAGCTCTTCTGCACGCCGTGGCCGGGGACTTCGAAATCGGCGAAATCGAGCATCGCGCCGTCGTCGCAGGTCAGCACGACCGCCCGCTCCGGAAGCGGCGACCGCGCGGCCATGGCCGATGCGACCGACACCGCGGAAACGACGGGAAGCCCGCAAGCGGCGATGCGGCGGAGATCCTCCTCCAGCGCGACGTGGTCGTTGACGTGATAGTCATTGCCGCCGATGTCCTGCGAGTGGTACGCCAGTACCGCGATGGCCATGGGTCAGTGCGACGCCGGGTTTCGGAAGAACAGGGGCCACTCGGCCCACAGGTGCCATGCGGGCGGGTCGCGGCGGATCGCGCGCTCGAGCATCGCCGCCAGCGACCGCATCGGATCTTCGCCCCCGATCGGCAGACGCGTCAATGTCAGTCGCCGGCGACCGGTGTCCGGATCGAGTCGCGCGACATAGCCGACGACGGGAACGTTCTCGCTTTCGGCGATCCGCAGCAGGCCGTCGGGAAACCACGCCTCGCCGCCCATGAACGGCGCAGCGACGCGATTGGGCGAATCGGAGACGGGCACGTCGACCATGCCCAGCACCGACGTCCCGGCGCGCAGTGCCTCGCGGATCTTCCGCATGCTGTCGCCCACGTAGATGATCGGCGCGCCCCCCGCCTTCGCCGCCTGGCGCATGCGCCAACGCTCGAACGCAAAGCGCAGGGGCTCGCCGGGAAACTCCTCCGCGACGATCGGCCGCGACAGGAACGACACCGGGTGCCCCTGCGAACGCAGCCAGCGCAACGCCCAGAAGCCGGTGCCGTAATGGAAACCCGCGACGATGCAGGCGCCGGGCGGCAGCGGGTCGCCGTCGACCTGCAGGTGGGTGCGCATCCAGCGGTCGCTGCGCGACAGCGAGAGCGCGGGGTCGATCTGGTCGACGATGCGCGTCAGCCGATGGCCGTCCGCCCATGCGTCGGGGTCGCCCGCGAAGCTCGCGCGTACGGCCATCGCCCGGGCACGTGCCGTCTCGCCGGCGAACAGCGACCGGCAGTTCGCCGACCGGCGCAGCAGCGGCCACGCGATGCTCCAGGGCAGCGACGCCGCAACGGCGGGCAGCAACAGGCATTCACCGACCTGGCGCGGCAATGTGTTCCACTTCATCGGTCGGTCGCGCGGCGCGGCAGGGCTTTGCGCGTCATCGGCCGGTCGCCTCCGGGTAGCACTGCAAATACATGCTGACGCTCGACTCCGGCGCACGCAGGTCGAGGTTGCGCAATTCCGGGTGCTCGCTCTGATTCCACGACACCTCTTCGGCGCGCAGGCCGCATTCCGCCGCGACCTGGCGAAACGTCGGAGCGTCGTAATGGAACCTGCCCGCAAGCCGCACGCCGAGATTGACGACTTCGCAGGCGGAACGCGTGGCCAGCGGGACGCCGACCGTCCGGTCCCAGGTCGCCACCAGCCACGCGGGCTGCTCGAGGTAGCTTTGGCACAGCCTGGCGAGATCGGGGGTCAGCACGCGCATGACGCCGGTCGGCTTGAGGATGCGGGCACATTCGCGCAGGAAATGCTTCGCCTGATCGAGCTCGAGCGCGGCGATGAAATCCTCGGTGTGGATGAAGTCGACGCTGCCGGTCGCGAACGGCAGGTCCTTCGCGAGGTCGGCGACGACGTCGGGCGCGGCATCCGGGGAAAGGTCGACGTTGATCCAGCCGGGAAGCTTGCCGTCGGAGCCGCATCCGAAATTGA
>DAHUXO010000045.1 GCA_027307095.1 Betaproteobacteria bacterium
GCGTTCCTGCGCGCGAACGTCCACCGACACCTCGGGGTCATCCGGGGACTCATCGAGGACGGGCAGCGCGAAGGCGTGCTGAAGGAGATGGCGCCGGCGCAGGCGCTCGCGTTGCTCGCGGGAAGCGTCGCGGCGCCGCTGTTGGTTGCGGCCTCGTTGAGCGGGCGCGGCCTCGCGCGGCGCGAGGACGCGACGCGCTTCGCGAAGGACGTCGCGACCGACGCCGCGATCGCCGAGCGCGCCGACTGTGCGCTGGCAGGGCTCGCTGCGGTGCCGGCCCGTCCCGGCAGGAAGGAGCGCCGGTGATCGTGCGCCGCGAGACGTTCCCCGTGCTTGCCGCTGCGGTCCTCGCGATCGCCGGCTGCGGTCCCGACCGCGCGGCGAACTACTACCCGGGTTATGTCGAGGGCGAGTACGTGCGCGTCGCATCGCCGCTTTCCGGCACTCTTACCCGCCTCGAGGTGGAGCGCGGCGCCCGGGTCGCGCAGGGCGCGCCGTTGTTCTCGCTCGAGGACGTGCAGGAGCGCGCGGCGCGGGCGGAAGCCGAAGCGCGGGTCCATCAGGCGCAGGCGACGCTGGCCGATCTAGAGAAGGGCCGCAGGCCTCCCGAGGTTGCGGCGGTCCGTGCGCAGCTCGCCCAGGCGCAGGCGTCGCTCGCGCAGAGCGAGGCCGACCTTGCCCGCACGCGCAAGCTGGTCGCGGACAGGTTCCTGCCGCCCCAGCAGCAGGACGCGGCCGTGGCAGCGCGCGATCGCGACCGGGCCCGGGTCGCGGAGCTCGTCGCGCAGGTACGCGTCGCCAACCTGCCCGCGCGTGGCGACGCGATCGCCGCCGCAAGCGCCGAGGTCAGGGCGGCGAGCGACGCGCTGGCCCAGGCACAGTGGCGCATCGACCAGAAGTCGCAGGTGGCGCCTGCCGCGGGCCTTGTCGACGATACGCTCTACCGTCCCGGGGAATGGGTCGCCGCGGGCGCGCCGGTCGTGTCGCTGCTGCCGCCGGGCAACGTGAAAGTCCGCTTTTTCGTCCCCGAAGCGCAGCTCGCGACGATCAAGGCCGGCGACGCGGTCACCGTCCGCTGCGACGGCTGCGCGCAGGACATCGCCGCACACGTGCGCTTCATCGCTCCGCAGGCCGAGTACACGCCGCCGGTCATTTACAGCCGTGAAAGCCGCGCCAAGCTCGTCTATCTGGTCGAGGCGCGCCCGGACGTGCCCGTTGCGGCGCTGCATCCCGGGTTGCCGGTCGAAGTCACGCTGGCAGCGCCCGCGCGATGACTCCGCAGACGCTGCCGGTGGCCCGGTCCCAGCCGGCCATCGACGTCCGCGGCCTCACCAAGCGCTATGGCGGCCGCGCGGTCGTCGACAACTTCTCGATTCGCGTCGAGCGCGGCCAGATCTTCGGCTTCCTGGGACCGAACGGCAGCGGCAAGACGACGACGATCCGCATGCTTTGCGGGCTGCTGACGCCCGACGAGGGCAGCGGGACCTGCCTCGGCTACGACCTGCGGCAGCAGGCCGAGGCGATCAAGTGCGAAGTCGGGTACATGACGCAGCGCTTCAGCCTCTACGACGACCTGTCGATCCAGGAGAACCTCGATTTCGTCGCACGGATGTACGGCGTTCCCCGGCGCAAGGAGGCGGTCGCTGCGACGCTCGAGCGACTCGGCCTCGCCGCAAGGCGCAAGCAACTCGCGGGAACGCTGTCGGGCGGCTGGAAGCAGCGCCTGGCGCTCGCGAGCTGCACGCTGCATTCGCCGCGGCTGCTGCTGCTCGACGAGCCGACGGCGGGCGTCGATCCCAAGGCTCGCCGCGATTTCTGGGAGCGGATCCACGATCTCGCAGCCGAGGGCATCACGGTGCTCGTCAGCACGCACTACATGGACGAGGCCGAGCGCTGCCACCGTCTGGCCTACATCGCTTTCGGCAAGCTGCTGGTCGACGGGACGGCGGACGAGGTGATCGGGCATTCCGGCCTGGCGACCTGGGTGATCTCGGTGCACGGGGCCGGCGGCGAGCGCGCGCTGGCGCTGCTGGCGCAGCAGCTGCGCGAGCGCCCGGAAATCGACACGGTGATCCCCTTCGGCGTGACGTTGCGCGTATCCGGACGCGACGCCGAGGCCCTGTCGCGCGTGCTGCAGGGCGTGGCCGGGCAGGGCGAGTTCCGCGTGCTGCGTTCGCCGACCTCGCTCGAGGACGTGTTCGTCAGCCTGATGCAGGGGGCGCCCGACAATGTCGGCTGACGCCAGGGTCCCGCGGACGACCGGGTTCTCGCTCGCCCGCGCATGGGCGATCGCGCTCAAGGAATTCGTGCAGATGCGGCGCGACCGGCTGACATTCGCGATGATCGTCGGCATTCCGATCCTGCAGGTCGTGCTGTTCGGGTACGCGATCAACACCGACCCGAAGGCCCTTCCGACCGCGGTCGTCGACTACGACCACAGCGAATTTACGCGCAGCATCGTGCAGGGACTGCGCAACACCGGCTATTTCGCGATCGACCGGACGCCGGCCTCCGAGTCCGGCGCCGACGAGCTGCTCGACCGGGGCGACGTCCAGTTCGCGATCGTCATTCCGGCCGGGTTCTCGAGGGCCCTGCTGCGCGGCGAACAGCCTTCGCTGCTGCTGGCCGCGGATGCGACCGACCCGTCCGCGGCCAGCAACGCGATCGCCGCGGTGTCGCAGGCCGGGGCCAGCGCGCTCGCGCACGACCTGACCGGGCCGCTCGCACGGCTGGCGCAGACGGCGGCGCCATTCACCGTCGACATCCAGCGCCGCTACAACGCCGAGGGCGTGACGCAGTACAACATCGTTCCCGGGCTGCTCGGCGTGATCCTGCAGATGACCATGGTGATGATGACGGCGTTCGCCGTGACCCGCGCGCGCGAGCGCGGGACTTTCGAGAGCCTTCTCGCGACACCCGCACGCCCGCTCGAGGTGATGGTCGCGAAGATCGTGCCCTACATCGCGGTCGGATTGGTCCAGGCCGTCATCATCGTGGCTGCGGCCAAGGTCCTGTTCGACGTTCCGATGATCGGCAGCCTGCCTTTGCTGGTCGCGGCCATGATGCTCTATATTGCCGCGCTGCTGGCCCTGGGATTCGCGATCTCGACGGTCGCCACGAACCAGCTGCAGGCGATGCAGATGACGTTCTTCTTCTTCCTTCCGTCGATGCTGCTGTCGGGCTTCATGTTTCCGTTCCGGGGGATGCCCGGATGGGCGCAATGGCTGGGCGAGGTGTTCCCCCTGACCCATTTCCTGCGGATCGTTCGCGGCGTGCTGCTCAAGGGAAACGATGCGCGGGAAATCGCGCCCCACCTCTGGCCGCTTGCCGCATTCCTGGTCGCAGTCGCGGCGATCGCGCTGCTCCGTTACCGGCGCACCCTCGATTGATCAGGTGGCTTTGATATAATGACCCGCGGTCATTTGCGTCGAAGGCAAGCGGGCCGTGGCGGCCGACAGAACCGGTCGCGCGGGTGCACTGCCGAATCGCTCCAGCCAGGGACACCGCAATGAAGGCATTCGACTACGAGCAGGCCCGTTGCAACATGGTCGAGCAGCAGATTCGACCGTGGGAGGTGCTCGATCCGCGCGTGCTCGACCTCCTGTTCAAGGTCAGGCGCGAGGATTTCGTGCCGCCCGCGTATCGCGCGCTCGCGTTCGCCGATCTCGAGTTGCCGTTGTCCGATCGCGCGCGGATGTGGACGCCGAAAATGGAGGCGCGGGTGCTGCAGGAGCTTGCGCCCGCCGAGTCGGATCGCGTCCTCGAAATCGGCACTGGCAGCGGCTATTTCTGCGCGTTGCTGGCGAGCATGGCCGCCCAGGTGACCAGCGTCGAAATCGATCCGGCGCTCGCTGCCGACGCGCGCGCCAGGCTCGGGCGTATGGGCCATTCCAACGCGCGGGTCGAGGTCGGCGACGGCAGCCGCGGCTACGGGAACGACACCTACGACGTGATCGTTCTGACCGGCTCGACGCCGATCCTTCCCGGGCGTTTCCTCGAGCAGCTCCTGCCGGGCGGACGGGTGTTCGCGGTCGTGGGCGACGCGCCGGCGATGAAGGCGCGCCTGATTCGCTGGAACGCGCCCGATTCGCATGTCACCGTCGATCTGTTCGAGACCGTCGTCGCGCCGCTGGAGAACGCCGTGACTCCCGAGCGGTTCGAGTTCTGACCTGCCATCGCCCGGTGACCCGCGCGCCGGACCCGACGACGCGCCAACCTCCTTTCCGAGCCCCTCCGATGATCCGACTGTCATCCGCCATTGCCGCATCGCTCCTCGCGTCGGTCCTGCATTGCGCGCCGGCCGCCGCCGAGGACCTGATCCAGGTCTATCAGGAAGCCGAGCGCAGCGACCCGACGCTCGCCGCGGCGCGCGCCACCTACCAGGCAACCAAGGAGGCGGTTCCGCAGGCGCGCGCGGGCCTCCTGCCGAACGTCAGCGTGACCGCTGCGGTGAACGCCAACAACTACGACTCGTCGATCCACAGCGATCCGCGCATCGACGTCAATCGCAACTTCTGGTTCGGCGGGCTGACGGTCTCGGCTTCGCAGCCGCTGTACCGGAAAGCGAACCAGGTCGCGCTGTCCGAGGCCGACAAGCAGGTCGAGCAGGCCGACTACACGCTGGAGGCCGCGAAACAGGACCTGATGCTGCGCGTCGCGGGGGCGTATTTCGACGTCCTGCTCGCGCAGTTCAACGTCGACCTCGCCGACAGCCAGAAGGCGGCGGTGTCCGAGCAGCTCGCGCAGGCGAAGCGCAACTTCGAGGTCGGCGTCGCGACGATCACCGACACCAACGAGGCCCAGGCGGCGTACGACGCGATCGTGGCGCAGGAGATCTCGTCGAAGAACGACCTCGACAACAAGCGCACCGCGCTGCGCGCGATCATCGGCCGCAATCCGACCGACCTCAAGCCGCTGGGTCCATCGTTCGAGCCGACCCTGCCGACGCCGAATTCCCTCGATTACTGGGTCGATCACGCCCTGTCCGACAACCTCGCGGTGAAGATCGCGCAGTACAACAGCGAGATCGCGAGCCTCGAGATCGAGCGGCAGCGCGCCGGGCACCTGCCGACCCTCGACCTCGTCGGCAGCTACAACGCGCAGGCGTCCAACGGCAGCACGCAGATCGGCACGACCGGCGATTCGCGCCAGGCGATCATCGGGCTGGCGCTGACGGTCCCGATCTACGAGGGCGGCTTCATCGATTCCAGGGTGAGGCAGGCGATTGCGCAGCAGGAAAACGCGCGCCAGAACCTCGAGCTCGCGCGGCGCAACGCACTGTTCAGTGCGCAGACCGGTTTCACCGGGGTCAACAGCGCGGCAGCGTCGGTCAAGGCGTTCGAGCAGGCGCTGGTCTCGGCGAACACCGCCTACGAATCGAACAAGACCGGGCAGGAGGTCGGCGTGCGCACGAACCTCGACGTCCTGAACACGCAGCAGAACGTGTTCCAGCGGCGGCGCGACCTCGCGCAGGCGTTTTTCAACTACCTTCCGGGCGTCCTTCGCCTCAAGTCCGCGGTCGGCACGCTCTCGATCG
>DAHUXO010000048.1 GCA_027307095.1 Betaproteobacteria bacterium
ATTCTCGGCGGCCTCGACACCCTCCGCGCCCGGCTGCGGGGAGCGAAGCGATGAGCGGCGCCGGGCCGTCCCCTGCCGCGAACTGCGCCCCCTCGGGGGGTCGCGCAGCGGCGTCAGCCGCAAGCGTGGGGGCACTCACCGGCGGCGCGGCACTGCGCACCCAGGGGCTGTCCAAGCGCTGGGGTGCGTTCAACGCGAACACCGACGTCTCGCTCTCGTTTCGTCCCGGGGCGCGCCACGCGCTGATCGGTCCCAACGGCGCCGGCAAGACGACGTTCATCAACCTGCTGACGGGCGTGTTCCCGCCCACCGCCGGCGAGGTGTTCCTTGGCGACGAGAACATCACGGCATTGCCCCAGCACGAGCGCGTCAAGCGCGGAATGACGCGCACGTTCCAGATCAACACGCTCTTTCCGGGGCTGACGGTGCTCGAGTCGGTCGTGCTCGCGATCTGCGAGCGCCAGGGACGCGCCGCCGTGTGGAGCCAGACCGTCGCACGGCAGGGGGAGGCCGCCGATGAAGGCTGCGCGCTGCTCGAAACGCTGCAACTCACCGCGGAGCGCAACGAGCTGACGCACGACCTCGCCTACGGCAAGCAGCGGCTGCTCGAGATCGCGCTGGCGCTGGCGACCCGCCCGCGCATCCTCCTGCTGGACGAGCCCGCGGCGGGCATTCCCTCGGGAGAAAGCGCGGAGCTGTTCAGCGTCATCGCCGGCCTGCCACGCGAGGTGACGATCCTGTTCATCGAGCACGACATGGACCTTGTGTTCCGCTTCGCCGAGCGCATCACCGTCCTCGTCGGCGGGAAGGTGCTGACCGAGGGCCCGCCCGCGGAAATTGCCGCCGATCTGCGCGTCAAGGAGGTCTACCTCGGCGAGGCGCAGCATGTCTGAGCTGATCGCGCTCGACGGCGTGACAGCCGGCTACGGTGCGTCGGTCGTCCTCGAGGATGTCGGATTCTCGCTCGAGGAGGGCGACAGCCTCGCGCTCCTCGGACGCAATGGCGTCGGAAAGACGACGCTGCTGACGACGCTGATGGGATTGACGCGCGTGCACCGCGGCACGCTGCGCTGGCGCGGCGGCGACCTCGCTGCGCTGCCGACCCATCGACGCGCCGCGGCGGGGCTGGGGTGGGTGCCGCAGGAGCGGTACATGTGGCCGTCGCTGACGATCGAGGAGCACCTGACCGCAGTCGCCCGGCCAGGACCATGGACGCTCCCCAAGCTCTACGAGATCTTTCCGCGCCTCGCGGAGCGCCGCGGCAATCGGGGCAACCAGCTGTCCGGGGGCGAGCAGCAGATGCTGGCGATCGCGCGTGCATTGGTCGTCAATCCCAGCCTGCTGCTTCTCGACGAGCCGATGGAAGGCCTCGCGCCGATCATCGTCCAGGAGTTGATGCGGGTGATCAGGAATCTGCTGTCGGCCGGCGGCATGGCGGTCATCGTCGTGGAGCAGCACGCCAAGCTCGCCCTGTCGCTGACCCGCAATGCGCTGGTGCTCGACCGCGGGCGCATCGTCCATCGGGGTCCGAGCGAGGGCCTGCTGGACGACCCCGACACGCTGCAACGGCTGGTGGCGGTGGCCTGAGGCTGCGCCCGGCCGCGCGTCAGCGCGGCACGTCTCGCGCGCTCGCGAGCCCCTGCGCCCGCAGCTCGTCGAGGGTCGCGCCCATCGTCAGCGCCTGCGGATCGATCCTGACGTGCACGAGCGCCACACGTCCACAGGCCAGCGCGCGCTCGAAGGCCGGCGCGAAATCCGCGGTCGCGCTCACCGTTTCGCCGTGCGCGCCGTAGGCGCGCGCCAGTGCGGCGAAGTCGGGATTCGTCAGCGCAGTGCCCGAAACCCGCGACGGATAATTGCGTTCCTGGTGCATGCGGATCGTTCCGTACATTCCGTTGTCGACGACGACGAACACGACGGCGAGATCGTGCTGGATCGCGGTCGCGAGCTCCTGTCCGTTCATCAGGAAGCAGCCGTCGCCATTCCACGAGACGACCACGCGCTGCGGATGCACGAGCTTGGCCGCAATCGCCGCTGGCACCCCGTAGCCCATCGAGCCCGAGTAAGGCGCGAGTTGCGTGCGGAAACCGCGGTAGCGGTAGACGCGATGCATCCACGTCGCGAAATTGCCGGCGCCGTTGGTGACGATAGCGTCGTCGGGCAATCGCTCGTCGAGCCAGCACACGATCTGCCACAGGTCGACCGCGCCCGGGACGGGGCGCGGGGCCCGCCAGGCTTCGTACTCGGCGTGCGCCGTTTCGGCCGACGCTTGGGGCGCGATCTCGGGCCTGCGTGCGGCACGTCCGTCGATCGCCGCGAGAAACGCCCCCGGCGTCGCAGCGATGGCAAGCCGCGGCTGGTAGACGCGGCCGAGCTCGTCGGCGCCGGGGTGGACGTGGATCAGCGCTTGCCGCGGCGCGGGGACATCGATCAGCGTGTAGCCGGAGGTCGTCGTCTCGCCCAGTCGCTCGCCGATGACGAGGAGCACGTCGGCTTCGCGCACGCGGGCCGCGAGCTTCGGGTTGATGCCGATGCCGACATCGCCTGCGTAATTGGGGTGGCGATTGTCGATGAGGTCCTGGTGGCGGAAGGCGCAGGCCACCGGCAGCGACGCCTCCTCGGCGAACCGGGCGAGCGCATCGCACGCGGCTGCGTTCCAGCGGCTGCCGCCGACCAGGACCAGCGGCCGCTGGGCGGCCCGAAGCAGCACCTGCGCGGTGTCGACGGCGTCGGCCGGCGGCGCGGCGGGGGTCGCCTCGACGTAGGGCGGGTCGGCTGCGTCGGCGTGCGAGGTCAGCATGTCCTCGGGCAGCGCCAGCACCACCGGCCCGGGGCGGCCCGACATGGCAATCCGGTATGCATGGGCGACGTATTCCGGGATGCGCGCGGCACGATCGATCTGCGCGGCCCATTTGGCGACGCTTCCGTACATCCGCCGGTAGTCGATTTCCTGGAATGCCTCGCGATCGAGCATGTCGCCGCCGACCTGGCCGACGAACACGATCATCGGACTGGAGTCCTGCGCCGCCGTATGGATGCCGATCGCGGCGTTCGACGCGCCCGGTCCGCGCGTGACGAAGGCGATCCCGGGCCGCCCGGTCAGCTTGCCGTAGGCCTCGGCCATGTACGACGCGCCGCCCTCGTGGCGGCAGACGACGAAGCGCAGGAGGCCCACGGCATCGTGGAGCGCGTCGAGGACCGCGAGGTAGCTCTCGGCCGGAACGCCGAACGCGTGCGTCGCCCCCTGTGCCAGCAGGCTGGCAACCAGGATCTCGCCTCCCGGGCGTGTGGCCATCGAGCTTCCCCGAAAAATGTGCGGGAGATTCTACGCGAGGCGTCGATGCAAGGCCCTATAATCGCGGCGTTCGATTTTCGCGGGTGCGCCCCATGCAGCTCGATCGGCTGATCAATGACTCGTTGATGTTCGCAGCCGCGGCCCTCGTCCTGGTGCTGATCTCGATGTTCTTCGGGACCTCGCGGCGTCGCGGCCTGCTGCCGATGCTGGTAGTCGTGGCCGTCGGGGTCGCAGGACTCTGGCTCCTCGGCCGTTACGGGGACCGCATCACGTCCGAGCTGTTGCCGACGATCCTGCGCGAAGCCTCGCTCGCGCTGGTCGCCTTCGGCACGATCCAGATCATCGTCCGCTTCCTGTTCCAGACGTTGCTCGCGCGGCGCAACATCCCCCGCATCCTCGACGAGTTCGTGATCGCGCTGTCGCTGATCAGCTACGCGATCTTTCGGCTCAATGCCGTCGGCGTCAACCTCGCAGGCCTCATCACCACGTCGGCGGTCCTGACCGGCGCGCTGGCATTCTCCGCACAGGCGACGCTGGGCAACCTGTGGGGCGGAATTGCACTGCAGCTCGAGAAGACCTGCCGGGTCGGCGACTGGGTGCGCATCGACGACCTGACTGGGCAGGTCGTCAGCATCCGCTGGCGCCACATGGCGATTGCGACCCCGCAGCACGAGACGATCGTCATTCCGAACGCGATGCTGATGAACAACAAGGTGACCGTCGTCGCGCGGCACGGCGAGGAGCGCACCGGCTGGGTTCGGGTGGTGCTGTTTCAGGTCGGGTTTTCGCATTCGCCGGCCAGCGTCATCGACGTCGTCACGAAGGCACTTGCGCAGGCGGACATGCAATTCGTCGCCAAGGACCCGCCGCCGCGGGTCGTCTGCTCGGATTTCAAGGACAGCGGCATCGAGTACCAGGTCCGCTACGATCTGACGGACGTCGGGTCCTACTTCAAGGGCGACTCGCAGATCCGGACCCACGTCTACGCCGCACTCAGGCGCGCCGATTTCGACATGCCGTTCCCGCACCGGGTCGTCGAGATGCGCAGCGATCCCCGCGGCGAAGCGGCGGCGAGGGAGATCGGTCATCGCGAGGCGGCGCTCGCGACGATGGATCTCTTCGCGTCGCTGACCGCCGACGAGCGGGCGTCGTTGGCGCACGAGTTCACGACGTCGCTCTACGCCGGCGGGGACACCGTCTGCAGCCAAGGCGAGCCCGCAGACTCGCTCTACCTGCTCGCGCGGGGCCGCGTCGACATCGTCGGGGCCGATGCTGCGGGCGGGCACCACCGGTTCGCGACCCTCGATGCACCGGCGTACTTTGGCGAGATGGGACTGCTGCTCGGGCAGCCGCGCTTCGCGACGGTCGTAGCGGTCGGCGAGGCGCTGTGCTATCGCCTCGACAAGCGCGGCTTCGACGGCATCATCCGCGCGCGGCCCGCGCTCGCCGAAATGCTCGCCAAGGTCCTCGCCGAGCGCCAGGCCGCCAACGACGCGACGCTCCAGGCGCTCGACGCCGAAGCACGTGCGCGGCACGGCGCGGGGCGCACCAAGGACCTTGTCCGGAGGATCCAGCAGTTCTTCGGGCTTTCGGGATAGTGCACCCGGGCCCACCCACCGGCTCCGCGTCCTCGGGGGCTGGTGACATTGCGTTTCATCCAAAATCCAGGATTCGTCAAGGAGGAATGTCATGAATCATCCGCGCATTGCGATGGCGCTGCTGTGTGCTGCGTCGCTCGCCGCAGGCGTTTGCCACGCAGCCAATGGAGGCATTGAACCCGCGCGCCAGGCCGGCGCAGGACACGAGGGCTATCCGCAGGCGTGGCCGATGTACGGGATGAATTCCGCGCATGACGCGACCTACGATGAGCCGGGCGCGAAGGCGACGCCGGTGGCCTGGAAGTTCGGCGTGCCCGGGGCGGTTCCCCTCGCGGCCACCCCTGGCGACGTGAAGAAGAAATACGTCAACATCACCGCGGTCCGGGATCTGGTCGGGATACCCGTCGGGGTGTCCGTCGTCGCCGGCATGGTCTACGTCCCCGACGACAACGGCCGCGTCTATGCGCTGAGTGCGAGCGACGGCAAGCTCGCATGGCAATTCGACGCCCTGAACCAGATCATGACCACTCCGGTCGTGGCGCAAACGGCCAAGGGAGCGTTGGTCTACGTGGGAGGCGGCAACGCCGATTTCTCGTATTCGGAAGCCGTCAAATTCGGCACGCCCGGCGCGTCGGTCGTGCGCGGCACCGGCATCAACGGCATCTACGCGCTGCAGGCGAAGACGGGCGAGGTCGTCTGGACCTACCGGACGCAGGGCCAGGACATGCCGACGCCTGTCTACCACGAAGGGAAGGTCATCTTCGGCAATGGCGACGGCCACGTCTACGCGCTCGATGCCGCGGCCGGGAGCCTCCTCTGGAAGACCGAGATCAAGTCCTTCGTCAGCATGTCTTCGGCGACGTTGGCCGGCAACCTCGTCGTCGTCGCGGGAACGCATCCGGATGCGATAGATGCGGTCAATGCGGACACGGGGGCACTCGCCTGGAAGGCCGAGCCCGGGAATGTCTACTCGAGCAGCATGGGTGACTGCGCGCCCGCAGCCTCCGGCGGGATCGTCGTCACGCAGATCGAGGCGACGACGCAGAAGCCGGGCGTCGCTGGCAGCGAGGAGATCGGGGTTGACGCCGCGACCGGCCGAATCATCTGGAGGACGATGCTGGGTGAAGGCAAGGTCCCGCCCCGGAACAAGGACGCGGTGCCGATGATCAGCGACGGTGTCGTCTACACGGGCAGTCCGGTGACGAACAGCGCGTATGCACTCGACCTCAGGACCGGCAAGGTGCTGTGGAGCCGCAAGCTGTCGAGGATGAAGGCGGCGCCGAGCGTCGAGGGCGGGCACGTCTTCTTCCCCGTCGCCAACGGCACGATATTCGCGCTCGACCGCAAGACCGGCGGAATAGTCAACGCGTACAAGTCTGGCAACGGGGGCTTCGGCCCCCAGAACGGGGTCATCGTCAACCACACGATGTACATCGGGACCAACTACGGCTGGGTCTACGCGATACCGACGAGCGAGTTGCTCGCCGGGAAACCCGACCTCTGACGGAGCGCGCATCCTCGGCCGCGGCGACATCCGCGTCGCGGCCGTCGAGCGCATGCAACCGGTCAGCGCCCCCGGACGAGCTCCTCGCGCGTCAGCAGGAACACGCTGTCGGTCGACGACGCGGTCTCGAGCCAGACGAAGGGCATCCGCGGAAACGACGCTTCGGCGGCGCTGCGGTTGTGGCCGATCTCGACCACGAGCAGTCCGCCAGGGTTGAGGAAGCGCGGCGCGGTGGTGAGAATGGTCCGCACCGCGTCGAGGCCGTCGTCGCCCCCGGCGAGCGCGAGCGCCGGCTCGTGGCGGTACTCGCGCGGCAGCGCCTCCATCGCGACCGCCGTGACGTAGGGCGGATTGCTGACGATCAGGTCGTAGGACTTGGCGGGCAGGTTGTCGAACAGGTCCGAGCGGATCAGGTTGATCCTGTCGGCGAGTCCGTAATCGCTGACGTTGCGCTGCGCGACCGCCAGCGCGTCCGACGAAATGTCGGCGGCGTCGATGTCGGCCGAGGGAAACGCGTGGGCGAGCAGGACCGCGAGGCAGCCCGAGCCCGTGCACAGGTCGAGGACCGAATCGACCGCTTGCGGCGCCCGGATGTACGGAGCAAGGCCGTCGGGCAGGAGCTCGGCGATGAACGAGCGCGGGATGATCACTCGCTCGTCGACGTAGAAGCGGAAATCGCCCAGCCATGCCTCGTGCGTCAGATACGCGGCGGGCACGCGCTCGTCGATGCGGCGAGTCATCAGCGCGGCGAGGTCGGTGCGCTCTGCCGCCGTGAGTCTCGCGTCCAGAAACGGCTCGAGCACGTCGATCGGCAGATGCAATGCGTTCAGCAGCAGGTACGCCGCTTCGTCCCAGGCGTTGGCGAAACCGTGCCCGAACGCGAGCCTGGTCTGGGTGAAGCGCGACACGGCAAATCGCAGCCAGTCGCGCAGCGTCTCGAGCTCGGGCGGGGCGTTCATGCGGCGGGTGGGAGCAGGCGGCGGAGCAGGGAACGGTAGATCGCCGCCAGCGACTCGAGGTCCGAAGCCAGCACGCGCTCGTTCAGCTTGTGGATCGTCGCGTTGACGGGGCCGATCTCGACGACCTCCGGGCAGATCCGCGCGATGAAGCGCCCGTCGGAGGTTCCGCCGGCGCAGGACAGCGCAGGCTCGATGCCGACGACCTCGCGAATGGCTTCGCAGGCGAGCGCGACGAGCCTGCCGCGCGGCGTCAGGAAAGGCTCGCCGTGCCCGGTCCATGCGATGTCGTAGTCGAGGCCGTGGCGGTCGAGCACCGAGGCCAGGCGGGCCGCGAGCGAGTCGCGCGTGCTCGCCGTCGAGTAGCGGAAATTGAACATCGCCTCCAGCGTCCCGGGAATCACGTTGCCGGCGCCCGTGCCGGCGTGAATGTTGGAGACCTGGAACGAGGTCGGCGGGAAATGCTCGTTTCCCGCGTCCCAGCGCATCGCGGCGAGCTCCGCGAGCGCGGGTGCGGCGGCGTGGATGGGATTGCGGGCGAGCTGCGGATAGGCGACGTGGCCCTGGACACCCTTGACGGTCAGCGTGCCGGAGAGCGTACCGCGGCGGCCGTTCTTGATCGTGTCGCCGAGGCGTGCCTCCGACGACGGTTCGCCGACGATGCAGCAGTCGATCGTGGTGCCGGCCTTCGCCAGACGCTCGACGACGCGGACGGTGCCGTCGACCGAAGGTCCTTCCTCGTCGGAGGTGACGAGCAACGCGATCGAGCCCAACGGCCGCGGGCATTGGGCGAGGAATCCCTCGACCGCGACCACGAACGCCGCAAGCGATCCTTTCATGTCGGCGGCACCACGGCCGTACAGATAGCCGTCGCGCAGCACCGGCGTGAACGGATCGCTGCTCCAACCTGCGAGCGGGCCGGTGGGAACGACATCGGTATGCCCGGCCAGGCATACCAGGGGCCG
>DAHUXO010000065.1 GCA_027307095.1 Betaproteobacteria bacterium
ACCCACGCCCTTCGACCATGATCGATCCCGCCCACATCCCCAATCTCGTCACCGGCCTCGCGTTCGCGCTCGCCTTCGTGTTCGGCGCCGTCGCGCAGCGCGTCAACTTCTGCACGATGGGTGCGATCAGCGACATCGTGAACATCGGCGACTGGGGCCGCATGCGCATGTGGATGCTCGCGATCGCCGTCGCGATCCTCGGCACCGCGCTGCTGCAGACTGCCGGGCAGATCGACACCGCCAAGACCTACTACACCGGCGCGAGCGTTCCCTGGCTGTCGCACATCGTCGGCGGCATGTTGTTCGGCATCGGGATGACGCTCGGCTCGGGCTGCGGCAGCAAGACGCTGATACGCACCGGCGCGGGCAACCTCAAATCGCTGATCGTGCTGGTCTTCCTCGGGATCTCGGCCTACATGACGCTGAAAGGCGCGTTCGCGCTGTGGCGTGCGAACGGCCTCGATGTCTTCCGCTGGAACGTCAAGGCCGCCACGTCCGACCTGCCGACGCTGGGGATGGTGGTCGGATTTTCGAGCCGGATCCGCTTCTGGCTGCCGCTGGTCATGACCGCGTTGCTCGCGATCTGGGTGTTCGCGAACCGCGATTTCCGTCGCAGCCCCGGCTTCATCATCGGCGGGCTGGTCATCGGCGCCGTCGTCGTCGCCGGCTGGTACGTGTCGGGGCACCTCGGCTACCTGCCGGAGGATCCGAACACCCTGGACGCCAAGTTCTACGCGACCGACTCCGGACGCATGGAGTCATTCAGTTTCGTCGCACCGGTCGCCTACACGCTGGAGCAACTGCTGCTGTGGACCGACCAGTCGCGCGTGATCACCTTCGGCATCGCCGCGGTGCTCGGCATGCTGGCGGGGTCGGCGGCGATGGCGCTCGCCACGCGCACGTTCCGCTGGGAGGGTTTCGGCTCGGTCGAGGACGTCGCGAACCACATCGTCGGCGGCATCCTGATGGGCTTCGGCGGCGTTACCGCGCTGGGCTGCACGATCGGCCAGGGCCTGACCGGGGTGTCGACGCTCGCCGTCGGCTCGTTCCTCGCGCTGGCGTCGATCATCGCCGGCTGCGTGGTCGCCCTGAAGTACCAGGGGTGGCGCGTCGAGCGGAGCATGGGGTAGTCGGCCGAGGGCGAGCATCATGATTCGGAAGCTCGACGGGCCTACGAAACATCGGCTGCGCTTGCGGGCGGCGCACAACAAGCGCTCGATGGAGGATGAGGCACGCAATATCCTGCGCACCGCGCTCGCGGCTACCGGCGCAGCATCGTTCGACCTCGGCCAGTTGATTCACCGGCGTTTCGCGCGTCTCGGCGGCATCGAGCTTCAATTGCCGGCCAAAGATGCGATTCGGAAGGCGCCGGAACCCGGACCGTGATCGTCCTCGACACCAACCTTTAATCCGAGCTTTTGCGGGACGCACTCGCCGACTGGTTTCGCCGCGTCCGGAGGCCGATGCACGCCTGCTGTAGGATGTCGCAGGAAGTCGAGGTCGACCTGTTGCCGGGCGGTCACGTTGGAACGGCCATGATCATATTCGAGCTCAGCTGCGCGCGCGGACATCGTTTCGAGGGCTGGTTCGCCTCGGGCGAGGAGTTCACGCGCCAGCAGGAACGCTCGCTCGTCACCTGCCCGATCTGCGACGACTCGCACATCGAGCGGCTGCCCTCGGCGCGGGTCAGCGTCGCCAAGGGCGCCGCCCGCGACAACGCGCCCGTAGCGGAAGTGGTCGAGGAACGTCCGGACACCGACGCGGCGGCCATGGGCCTGCCGGTCGAGGCGCTGAGCAAGCTTCGCGAGCTCGTGCGCAACACCGAGAACGTCGGCCGGCGCTTTCCCGAGGAAGCTCGCAAGATGCACTACAAGGAAATGCCGGCGCGCGCGATCCGCGGGGAGGCCTCGCGCGAGGAGGCCAAGGCACTGACCGACGAGGGCATCGAGTTCACGTCGCTGCCCCGGTTCCTGACGCGCGATTCGCACTGACGCGCGCACCGGCCGCCATCGCGATTGCCGTGCGCAAGAGCGCCACGGTAATCAAGCACTTGGCATATAATGGCGGGTTTTCGGCGGGCCGTTAGCTCAGTTGGTAGAGCAGCGGACTTTTAATCCGTTGGTCGGCGGTTCGAGTCCGCCACGGCCTACCATTTAGTAGCTGTACGGACCGGAGACATCGGTAACAGTCCGTACCTAAGACATAGGTAACAACCTCGCGCCGAACGGGTTGTCGAGGGGTTGCAGGGTCTTTTGCTCCAAGTCGATGTAGCCGAGATCGTACTGCATGAAGCTTACGATCCAGATGCCGTCGTCGACTTCCTTGATGCCGACGCGCTGACCGGCGAGGACGTACGAGAGGTTGATCTTCTTGCGGTGCATGCAGATGCGACCGCAAGCGGTGACCAGAACATCTTTGTCGTGCAACGGGTAGGTCAGGTCAGGCAAGCCGAGATACGGGCGTGGCGAGGGCGAGTACATCTCGCCGGGCGTTTTCATCGCCAATGCCTCGTGCGGCCGTTCGGTATTGAATTCGTGCACGAAGGCATCGAAGCGGGCCTGTTGCTGGAGGCTGTTCATGCCAGGCGGCCGTGTCGCCTCCTTCTTCAAAGTGAGGTGCATGCGCTCGTGGCGGCCGTTCTGCTGCGGTCGTCCGGGGCGGATGCGCTCGATGGCGATGCCCAGACGCAGCCACCACACCGAGAGCTTGGAGAGATTGAACAAGGCATTGGGGCTGGCGAACGGGACGCCGTTGTCGGAGCGAATGGCGCAGGGTAGGCCACGCTCGAGGAACAGCTGCTGGAACGCGGTGATGGCGGTGTTTTCCCGGACCGAATCGAGGGCCTCGCAGAGCAGCAGATACCGCGCGGCGTGGTCGGTGACGGTGAGTGGGTAACAGTACGCGCCGTTGCCCAACTTGAATTCGCCCTTGAAGTCGACGCACCACAGATCGTTGGGCGCGATCCCCGGCGACAGTGGCGTGCCGTGGGCGCGATGCCGGGGTCGGCGAATGCCTGTGACCAGTCCGTGTCGATGCAAGACCGCGTGGATGGTGCTCTTGGCGGGGATCCGAAGCTCGCCGGTTAAGCGGCGCACCAGCAGCTCGCGAATCTTGCGCGCACCCCAATGCGGCTTCTCCTGCTTGAGGCGAACGATCTGGTTTTCGATCTGGGGCGGCAACTGGTTGGCGTACCGCACCGGCCGCCGTGAGCGATCGCACAGCGCTTCAACTCCTTGATCTTTATAGCGGGTGAAGATCTTGTAGCCGGTCTTGCGGGAGATTCCGAACTCCCGGCAGACGTCGCTCATCGCTTCGCCGTCCAGCAGCCTGGCCACAAATCGCAGACGCTCGTCCATCACCGAACACTCCTTCCAGGGCATAGACACCTCCCGCTCGAAGCGGGAAAGTGTTACCCATGTGTCCGGTACGTTCTGTCACCTATCTGTCGGCCCGCTCACGCTGCCGAGGGAGTCGGATTTGACGGCCGGCTCCATGTCGAGCGCGGTGAGGACGCTGACCAGCGGGGCTATCGACGGCAGCCGGTGGGCGATGGTCAGCTCCCGCTGGAGCAGGTTGAACGACAGCGTCTCGACCCCCGCCATGCCCTCCAGGCGGTCGCGAATCAGCCGCTCCTCGGTCGGGCAGTCCATTTTCTGGATAAGGAAGACCGCGCTGGCGGCGTCCGACGGCAGTGTCGCGGCGGTTGCATGCCCGCTGACGCCGCCATTGCTGCAGTCGTCAGCGCAGCATTGCGGGGTGATCGGCGCGCGAGTCCCTTCGAGGCCCATTTTGTGCATTGGGAACCCTGAAGCTACTATAGGGTCAAGCTGCCAATCAGCCACCCACAGAATACGA
>DAHUXO010000067.1 GCA_027307095.1 Betaproteobacteria bacterium
GGCGAGCGGCAGGTCCGGCGAGAGGCGATTGGCGACCCATCCGGCGAGGATCAGGCCCCGCGCGCGTATCGCCAGTGCCGAGAGCAGCGCGTGATTGAGGCAACCGAGGCGCAAGCCGACGACGAGCAGAATCGGCAGCCGCAGTGTCGCGGCGATGTCGAGCATGTCGCTGCGCTCGTCGAGCGGCACCAGCGCGCCGCCCGCGCCTTCGACGACCACCACGTCCGAGAGCGCCGCGAGGCGCCCGTCGGCCTGCGCGATGGCCCCGATGTCGATCGTCCTGCCCTCCGCGTGCGCCGCGAGGTGGGGCGCGACCGGCGCTGCGAACGCGTAGGGATTGCGGTCGGCCAGCGGCGCATCGACGTTGCCGGCCCGCGCGAGCGCCGCGACGTCGGCGTTGACCCCGCATCCGGGATCGATCCCTGCAGCGACCGGCTTCATGCCGACGGCACGCAGGCCCGCGTCACCCAGCGCGCGCAGCAGGGCGGCGGCCACGAAAGTCTTGCCGACACCGGTGTCGGTGCCCGTCACGAATACCCCATTGGGTATATTCACCTCCGGTTCCTCGTCGCTACCGGGCCGGCCGCTGCAGCCTGACGATCGCGTGACCCTCGGGCGTCGAACGCGGCTCGGCTTTCCAGGCGTGGCCGTAGACGACCTCGAACGTCGCGGGGATCCGGCCGTCGCGACGAAGCGCCTCGAGGCGCCCGGTGACCCTCGACCAGCGTGCGCGCCCGGTGAGCCCGCGCGCACGTCCGCGCGTGCGGTTGGTCGCGCCGATCGCCTTCAGCTCGCCGAGCATCTCCTGCGGCGTGGCGTAGGTCAGCGTGATGCGTTCCATGTCCATCACCGGGTCGGCGAAGCCCGCGTGAACCAGCATGTCCCCGATGTCGTGCATGTCGACGAAGCGGTTCGTGTGGGTGTCGGCGTCGACGCCCGCGAATGCGTCGCGGACCTCACGCAGCGTATCGGGACCGAAGGTCGTGAACGACAGCAGCCCCCCGACCCTCAGCACGCGGCGAAACTCGCCGAAGGCGCGCGGCAGGTCGTTCACCCATTGCAGCGCGAGATTGCTCCACGCGAGATCGATCGAGGCGCCGGCGATCGGCAATGCCGCGATGTCGGCGCAGACGAACTGCGGTACGGGGGCGAGCAGCCGACCCGCGAGCGGACGCAGCAGACGGTCGAGCACCGAGTGCCCGCTGGCTGAGCGCCCGCGCGCCACCTGCAGCATCGGCAGCGCGAGGTCGAGCGCGACGACGCGCACACCGGGATAGCGCGCCGAGAGCTCGCCGATCGCCTCCCCGGTGCCGCATCCTGCGTCGAGGATCGCCTGCGGCGCGAGCCGCACGACATCGAGGCGCTGCGCCATCCGCGCGCCGATCTCGCGCTGCAGCGCTGCCGCCCCGTCGTAGGTGGCCGCCGCGCGCGAGAACCCCCGCCGCACGGCTCGCGGGTCGACGTCGAGCGGGTCGGGCGCCGGGAACAATGGATCAACCATCGACGAACGACGCCAGGGTGTCGACGAACGCGCGCGGATGCGACAGGAACGGCGCGTGTGCGGCACCCGGGATCGGCGCATAGACTCCGCGCCGCAGCCCCGCCGCGAGCTCGCGCGTCGCGTCGAGCGGGACCAGCGCGTCGCGATCGCCGCCGATCACCAGCGCCGGGACGGCGATGCGCTGAAGCTCCGGACGCAGGTCGTTGCCCGCGACCATCGCCAGCGTTTCGGCGAGCACTGCCGCGCCGGGTTCGCCGCGCTCGAACAGCTGCGCACGCAGTGCCGAAAGCGTCGCGCGGCCGTCGTCGCTGCCCTGCACCTGCAGCGTGAGGAAGCGCTGCAGCGTCAGACGCCAGGCGACGCGGAGCTCGTCGCCGAAGCGCGCGAGCGTCGCCGGAGCCATCGCGCACGGCCAGCCGTCGCGAGCCACGAACGAAGGTGTCGTCGCAACGAGGACCAGCCGGGCGATCCGCGACGGACGCGCCTGCGCCCAGTGCATCGCCACCTGTCCGCCCAGCGACCAGCCCAGCACCGTCACCGGCTCGTCGCCCGGAACCTTCGCGTCGACGGCGGCATCGACCGCGGCGACGATCGACGCCAGGTCGAAGGGCTCGATCGTTGGCGACCAGCCGTGACCGGGCAGGTCGACGACGTGGGCGCGCGCGCGCGCGGTGAGCGCCGGGAGGATCGGTGAAAAGAGTCCGCCATGCATCGCGAAGCCGTGCAGCATCACCAGCGGGGGCCCCTCACCCATCGACTCCACGTGCAACTCGCCCGGCTGCGCGTTCACCTTGCGACCCTCGAGGCTACGGCGGCGAGCGCGTCGGCGAGCTCGTCGATGTCCGACATCCGGTGGGCGGCCGTCAGCGACACGCGCAGGCGCGCCGTGTTCGCGGGGACCGTCGGCGGACGTATCGCCGGAACGTACACGCCGAGCTCCAGCAACGCCTCCGACACCGCGACCGCGCGCGCCGGGTCGCCGATCACCAGCGGCTGAATCGGCGTCTGCGACGCCAGCAGCTTCCAGGGGAGCGCCGCGGCACGTTCGCGGAACGCCGCCACCAGCGCCGCGAGATGCAGGCGCCGATGCTCCCCCGCCGCGATCAGTGCGAGCGAGGCCCGCAGCGCCTCCGCGGTCAGCGGTGGCGCCGCCGTCGTGTAGATGTACGACCGGGCGCCCTGCAGCAGCGTCTCGATCACCGCCGGATGCGCAGCGACGAACGCACCGGCTACGCCCGCGGCCTTGCCCAGTGTCCCCATGTAGACGATGCGCTCGGAGCCGAGGCCGAAATGCGCGAGGCTGCCGCGGCCGCCGCCCAGCACGCCGAACCCGTGGGCGTCGTCGACGACCAGCCATGCGTCGTGCCTGCGGGCGAGCTCGAGCAGCTCGGGAAGCGGCGCAATGTCCCCGTCCATGCTGAACACCGCGTCGGTGACGATGAAGCGGCGACCTGCGCTCCCCGCGCCGATCCGCGCGGCGACCGACCCGACGTCGCAGTGGGCATAGCGGACCAGCGTGGCGCGGGACAGCAGCGCGCCGTCGGTGAGGCATGCGTGGTTGAGGCGATCCGCGTGGATCACGTCGTTGCGCGACGCGAGCGCCGTCAGGATCGCGAGGTTCGCGAGATAGCCGCTCGAGAACAGCAGCGCGCGTGCCCCTTCGCAGGGAGCGACGAACGACGCGAGCTCGCGCTCGAGCGCCTCGTGCGCGACGCAGTGGCCGACCACCAGGTGAGACGCGCCGGCACCGATGCCGTAGCGTCGCGCTGCGTCGCAGGCGGCGTCGACGACCGCCGGCGCGTTGGCGAGTCCCAGGTAGTCGTTACTGGCGAACGCCAGCAGCGTGCGCCCGTCGATCGACAGGCGCGGACCCTGCGGTCCGTCGACGATCCGCCGCGTGCGCGCGAGACCGTCGCCGCGCCTGCGCTCCAGCGCCTGCTCGAGCTCCGCGATCGCCGAATCGCCCATCGATCATGCCGGAGCGAGCCCGAGCTTCGCGAACAGCGCCTGGTCGGACTCGACGTCGGGATTGCCGGTCGTGAGCAGCCGGTCGCCGTAGAAGATCGAATTCGCGCCGGCGAAATAGCACAGCGCCTGCACCGGCTCGCCGAGCTCCCGCCGGCCTGCCGACAGCCGGATCATCGCGCGGGGCATCGTGATTCGCGCCACCGCGACCGTGCGGACGAATTCCAGCGGGTCGAGCGCCGACTCGCCGTGGAAGCGCTCGTGCAGCGGCGTGCCCTCGACCTGCACCAGGTGATTGATCGGCACCGACTCGGGCTGCGGATCGAGGCCCGCGAGTTGCGCGATCAGCGCGGCGCGCTGGCGACGCGATTCGCCCATGCCGACGATGCCTCCGCAGCAGACCGAGAGCCCGGCGTCGCGAACGCGATCGAGCGTGTCGAGACGGTCCTTGTACTCGCGGGTCGAGACGATCTCGCCGTAGAACTCAGGCGCGGTGTCGAGGTTGTGGTTGTAGTAATCGAGGCCGGCGTCCCGGAGCGCCTCGGCCTGGCCGTCCTTGAGCATGCCGAGGGTGCAGCAGGTCTCGAGCCCCAGCGCCTTGACCGCGCGCACCATGTCGAGCACCGGCGCGAGGTCGCGATCCTTCGGCCCGCGCCAGGCGGCGCCCATGCAGAAGCGGGTCGCCCCTGCATCCTTCGCCGCCCGCGCCGCGTCGACGACGACGCCCAGGTCCAGCAGTGCCTCGCCGACCACGCCCGAGTGATGGCGCGCAGCCTGCGGGCAATAGCCGCAGTCCTCGGGACAGCCGCCGGTCTTGATCGACAGCAGCGTCGACAGCTGGACCGCGTTGGGCACATGGTGCTCGCGATGCACCTGCTGCGCGCGGAGCAGCAGGTCGTTGAATGGCAGCGCGAACAGGGCGTCGACCGCATCGACGTCGAACCGCTGCCCCATGGTGCCGGCGCGCGGCGATGCCGAGGCTGCGGCGGTTGCGGCGGATTCTGCTGAACTCATGCGTTCGGACGATTGAAGGGTCGGCTTCGGGTCATGCACGATGATCGGGCGCTGATGGAACTGCGGGGACACTATCGCATGCTGTCAAACGCCGTGCCGCCGAAATTTGACAATCGCGCGACCGATGCCGGGAGGGGCATCGCAACGGCCGCGCGCGATGGGGTCGCTCGCGCCGCATCGGTCGGCCTCTCGCTGCTTCGCCACGCGCTGCCACAGGCATGCGCGCTTTGCGCGGCGCCCAGCGGCAACGCGCTGCTGTGCACCGCCTGCGAGGCGGCGCTTCCGCGCATCGCCGCCGCGTGCCCGCGATGCGCGCTGCCCTCGGCGGATGCGGCCGTCTGCGGCGCGTGCCTTGCGCAGCCGCCACCCTATGTCGCCGCGCGCGCCGCCTGGGCCTACGTCTTCCCCGTCGACCGACTGCTTCAGGAGTTCAAGTATGGCGGCAGGCTGGCACTGGCCGAACCCCTCGCACTGGCACTGTGTGCAGCGCTCGCGCCGCGGGAGGCCCCGGCACCCGATTGCCTCGCCGCGATTCCGCTCGCGCCGCGACGCCAGCGTGCGCGCGGCTTCAATCACGCACGGGAGATCGCAAGTCGCGTGGGAGACGGCATCGGCGTGCCGCTCGCGGACGGCCTGCGCCGAACTCGGGAAACGCCGCCGCAGGCCGCGCTGCGCTTCGCGCAACGCGCGGCCAATGTCAGCGGCGCATTCGTCGCGGACGGGGATTTCGCGGGCAAGTCGGTGGCGATCGTCGACGACGTCATGACCACCGGCGCTACACTGGCGTCCGCGACGCGCGCGCTGCTCGCGGCCGGCGCCCTGCGCGTCGAGGCCTGGGCCGTGGCACGCACCCTGCCGCCCGTCCCCTCGCGCGACTGAAACCTGCCGCCTCGTTCAACCGAACCCGCCGCCTCCCATGTTCGCGGTCGTCCTCGTCCATCCCGAGATCCCCCCCAACACCGGCAACGTCATCAGGCTCACCGCCAACACGGCAACCGACCTCCACCTGGTCGAGCCGCTGGGTTTCCGGATGGACGATCGCGAACTCCGGCGCGCCGGGCTCGACTACCACGAATACGCGCGCGTCGCCGTCCATCGCGATTTCGGTGCCTGCCGGGCGGCGCTCGATGCGCAGGTGCCGCGGCGCTGGTTCGCGTTCACGACGCAGGCGGAACGTTGCGCCTACGACGTCGCCTACGCGCCGGGCGACGTGCTGACTTTCGGCTGCGAAACCGCCGGGCTCCCCGACACCGTGCTCGCGCATTTCACCCCCACGCAGCGCCTGCGCATACCGATGCGCCCCGGCCAGCGCAGCCTCAACCTGTCGAATGCCGTGGCGGTCGCGGTGTACGAGGCCTGGCGGCAGCAGGCGTTCAGGTAGGTCACTCGCTGCGCGGCTCGCGGGCAAGCAGCGCCATCACGGCGTCGCGCGGCGGCACGCCCTCGTGGAGCACGCGATGGACGGCATCGGAGATCGGCAGGTCGAGCCGGTGCTCCTGCGCGAGCGCGCGGACGGCGCGCGTGGCGAAGACACCTTCGGCGACATGGCCGAGTTCCGCGAGGATCGCCGGCAGCGGCTCGCCTCGCGCCAGCGCCAGGCCGACGCGACGGTTGCGCGAAAGGTCGCCGGTGCAGGTGAGCACCAGATCACCGAGGCCCGCGAGGCCCATCAGCGTCTCGCGCCTGCCGCCGAGCGCCGCCGACAGGCGTCCGCATTCGGCGAGCCCGCGCGTGATCAGCGCCGCGCGCGCGTTGTGTCCGAACCCGAGGCCGTCGCTCGCCCCGGCCGCGATCGCCAGCACGTTCTTGACGGCGCCGCCGACCTCGACTCCGGGGAGATCGTCACTCGGGTAGCAGCGCAGCGCGTCGCCGCGCAGCAGCGCCGCGAGCGAATGCGCGAATGCCGGGTCGCCGGCCGCGGCGACGAGCGCCGTCGGCAGGCCACGGGCGACCTCGATCGCGAAGCTCGGCCCCGAGATCGCCCCCACCGGGTGCGACCAGCGCCGGGCGACGACCTCGTGCGCAAGCGCGCAGCCCGCCGGCGAGCCCGGATCGGCGACGAAACCCTTGCACGCCAGCGCGAGCGGGGCGGCGACCTGCGCTGCGGCCAGCGCGTCGATCAGGGGAACCAGCTCGGCGACCGGCGTCGCCGCGATCAGGACGTCGGCATGTCGCGCGTCGGCGATGTCCGACGTGACGTCGATCGAGGCAGGCAGCGCGATTCCGGGAAGGTAGCGCGCGTTTTCACGCGCGGCGACCAGTTCGGCGGCCCGCTCGGACGAGCGCAGGTACAGCAGCACGCGCGGCGCGGCGTGGCTGCGCGCGGCAAGATGCACCGCCAGCGCGCTTCCCCACGCGCCGCCGCCCAGTACCGCGACGCTGGTCCGCATGCCTCGAGCCCCGCGTCCCATGGCGCGCAGGCGCCGGTCAGAAGCCGAAGACCTGCGAGAGCCGGACGTAGCCGGTCGCGCCGTCGCGATGCCGCACCTTGACCCAGCCGGGGGCGGACGCCGCCGCAGGCGAGGTCGCGGGCTCGGCGAGCTCGAGCAGGAGGTCCTTGTCGGCGCGAAACACGACCGGAGCGGCATCGTCGGGCGCGGCGCGGACGTCGGCGCCGGGGGCGCGGACCTCCAGCATCCGCTTGTCCGACAGCGACTTGCTCGCGATCCAGCCGATCGTTCCGGACTCGTCGCGCACCTTGGTCCAGCCCTCGACGACGACGAGCACCTCCACGGGCACGTCGCGACCATAGACGAACATCGGCTTGGCGCGGGTCGACGGTGCGTCGTAGAGAACCGTCGCCGGATCGCCGGTGGCGCGGTAATCCGCTGCGCAGGCAAGCGGGAACGCCAGCCCGATTGCGAAGGTCGCGAGGCGGAGGACGCGGGTCACGGAGCGTGCTGCGGGAAAGGCCCGGTCCTGGGGACGCCGAAGCGCGAACCCGACGTCAGTTCGCCGGAGTGCCCGGCTGCGCACCCGCCTGGGCCAGCTGCTGCTGGTAGAGCACCTCGAAATTGATCGGTGCAAGATGCACCGGCGGAAAGCCCGCGCGCATCGTCGCGTCGGCGATGGTCTCGCGTGCATAGGGAAACAGCACGGTCGGGCAGTGGATCGCGAGCACCGGCTGCAGCTGGTCGGGCGCAATGCCGCGAATGCCGAAAACGCCCGCCTGCGAAGCTTCGACGAGGAATGCCGTCTTGTCGCCCGTGCGCGCCGTGACCGTCAGCGTCAGCACGCATTCGTAGACGTCCGGAGCGACCTGCTCGGCACGGGGGCGCAGTCCGACCTCGACCTGCGGCGCCTCGGTCATCTGGAACGACTGCGGGGAACCCGGGTTTTCGAGCGAAAGGTCCTTGACGTAGATCCGCTCGATCGACATCTGGGCCGTCATGCCTTCGCCCATCGTGGGCGCGGCGGGTTGCGATTCGGCCATGCGTTCACACTCCCTTGGATTCGGCAAAGGAAGGGGATTTTACGCTACGCAAGCCGACGCTAGGGATGCGCGCCGGCGAGCAGCGGATCCAGGCGCCCCTGCCGGTCGAGCGCCGCGAGGTCGTCGTAGCCGCCAACGTGGAATCCGCCGATGTAGATCTGCGGAACCGTGCGCCGGCCCGTCCGCCGCATCATCTCGGCGCGCAGCGCCGGATCCTCGTCGACGCGAAGCTTGACGATGTCGGCGATGCCCTTGGACTCCAGCAGGCGCTCCGCGCGCGTGCAGTACCCGCAGTACGCCGCGGTGTACATCGACACCGTCGGGGGGCTCGCTGCGTCGCGGCTGTCTTCCATCAGTCGTTCTTCGTCGGAAGTCCCGCGTCCCGCCATGCGCGCAACCCGCCGCGCAGCTCGAGCACGCGCGAGAACCCGAGTTTGGAAAGCGCCGACGCCGCGCTGCTGCTGCGCATCCCCCGCTCGCAGTAGACGATCACGGGGCGCGTCGCGTACTTGGCGAGCTCGCCCGACCGGTCCTTGATCTGCGACAGCGGAATGTGCAGTGCGTCCGGCAGGTGACCGCTGACGTATTCGTTGGGCTCGCGCACGTCGAGCAGCAGCGGGTTCTCGTTGTTGATGAGGCGCGTCGCCTCGAGCGTCCCGATCTGCTCGGCCGACGACAGGCGGCCTTTGATCAGCGGCCACAGCAGCATCGCGCCCGATACGACGAACACCAGTGCGAGCGACCAGTGGTTTGTGATGAATTCCATGTACGTCCAGGAGGACTGCGAGGGGCGAAATGATAACGTATCGGCGATGGACACCCTGACACCTCCGGCGACCCGGCCCGCGCCGCAGGCCGCGGCCGCCAGGCCCGCGGTGCGTCCGGTCGTGCTGCTGATCCTCGACGGCTTCGGCTGCCGCGAGGACGCGCCGGACAATGCGATCACGCGCGCGGACGCGCCCCACTGGCGCCGGCTGCTCGCGACCTGCCCGCATGCATCGATCGACGCATCGGAGCTGCGCGTCGGGTTGCCCGAAGGCCAGATGGGCAATTCCGAGGTCGGCCACCTGAACATCGGGGCCGGGCGCGTCGTCTACCAGGACTACACGCGCATCGACGTCGCGATCCGCGACGGCCAGTTCACGCGCAATCCGGCGCTGCAGGACGCGGTCGCGACCGCCAAAAGCGGCGATTCGACGCTGCATGTGCTGGGACTGCTGTCGCCCGGTGGCGTGCACAGCCACGAGCGGCAGATCGCGGCGATGGTCGACATGGCCGCTGCCGGCGGTGCGCGCGTGGCGGTCCACGCTTTCCTCGACGGCCGCGACACACCTCCGCGCAGCGCCGCCGCGTCGCTGTCCTTCATCGCGGGCGTCTGCGCCGGCCATCGCAGCGCGCGCGTGGCGTCGATCTGCGGTCGCTATTACGCGATGGACCGCGACCAGCGCTGGGACCGCGTCGCGCCCGCCTACGCGCTGCTCGTCGACGGGACGGCGCAGTACCGGGCGACAACCCCGGAGCAGGGCCTCGCCGCGGCGTACGCCCGGGACGAGACCGATGAATTCGTGAAGCCGACGGCGATCGTGGATGCGGCGGGGCGACCGGCGCGCATGGCCGACGGCGATGTCGTGGTGTTCATGAACTTCCGCGCCGACCGGGCGCGCCAGATGACACGTGCGCTGACCGACCCCGCGTTCGCCGGGTTCGCGCGCCCGCGCGTTCCGAAGCTCGCCCGCTTCGTATGCCTGACGAGCTATGGCGACGACTTCTCGCAGCTCCCGGTCGCCTTCGCCCCGCAGAAGATCGGGAACGGCTTCGGCGAATACATCTCGGGCCTCGGCCTGGCGCAGCTGCGCATCGCGGAGACCGAGAAATACGCTCACGTCACCTATTTCTTCAACGGCGGCAACGAGGCGCGCTACCCCGGCGAGGACCGCATCCTGGTGCCCTCGCCCAAGGTCGCCACCTACGACCTGCAGCCGGAAATGAGCGCGGTCGAAGTGACCGACCGGCTGGTCGCGGCGATCGAAGGCGGCCGCTACGACGCCATCGTCTGCAACTACGCGAACGGCGACATGGTCGGGCACACCGGCAACTTCGAAGCGGCGAAGCGCGCGATCGAGACGCTCGACGCGTGCATCGGCCGTGTCGTCGAGGCGACGCGCAGCCGGGGGGGCGAGGTCGTGATCACGGCCGACCACGGCAATGCCGAGCAGATGCACGACGCTGCGACCGGCCAGGCACATACCGCGCACACGCGAAACCGCGTGCCCTTCGTCTACGTCGGTCGTCCGGCGACGGTCGTGCCGGATGGTGCGCTGCAGGACATCGCGCCCACCCTGCTCGCCCTGATGGGCTTGCCCAAGCCGGCCGAGATGACCGGTCATTCGCTGGTCCGGCTTTGAGCGCCTGAAGGAACTTGCGGGGCCCTTTCGCGGCCCAAGGCGAAACGCCGGAAGCCCCGCCGGGGCCGCAAGGCATCGGGACGCCGCCCGCGGCCCGGGGGCCCGCCCATCGGGGGCAGGCGTATACTTCACCGAATGAATTCCGCAGGCGCCGGCAGCGAACGCGCCGGGTTTGCGGACCACGCTTACGAGTCGAGGCGGTCAATGCGCGATGGCATGAAGAAGGCGTCCTGGATCGGCGTTGGCGCCGTGCTGGGCCTGCTGCTTTCCCTGAACATCTCGGTGTTCGCGCAGCGCGAATCGCGCCTGCCGATCCCATACGAGGACCTGCAGCTGCTGTCGGCGGTGTTCGGCAAGATCAAGAACGACTACGTCGACCCGGTCTCCGACGACAAGCTGATCCACGAGGCGATCACCGGCATGGTGCGGGGCCTCGACCCGCATTCGGATTTCCTCGACGCCGAGGCATTCAAGGAACTGCAGGTCGACACCCAGGGCAAGTTCGGCGGTCTCGGCATCGAGGTCGGCGTCGAGAACGGCGTCATCCGCGTGATCTCGCCGATCGAGGACACGCCCGCGTTCAAGGCCGGAATCGAGTCCGGCGACCTGATCATCAAGATCGACGACACCGCGACGCAGGGACTGGCGCTCAACAAGGCCGTCGACAAGATGCGCGGCAAGCCGGGGTCGACCGTCGTGCTGACGGTGCTGCGCAAGGGCGTCAACGCGCCGCTGACCTTCACGCTGGTGCGCGAGGTGATCAACGTCAAGAGCGTCGCCTCCAAGACGATCCAGCCGGGCTACGGGTACATCCGGGTCCGCAAGTTCCAGGAAGACACCGGCGCCGACGTCGCCAAGGCAGTCAGGACGCTGTACGCCAAGGGACCGCTCAAGGGACTGGTGCTCGATCTGCGCAGCGATCCGGGCGGCCTGCTGAACCAGGCGGTCGCCGTTGCCGCAACGTTCCTGCAGAAGGACGCGCTTGTCGTCTACACCGACGGTCGCACGGCCGATTCCCACATGCGCCTGACGGCATCGAGCGAGAATTACCTGCGTCGCGGCAGCGACTACCTGAGCGAACTGCCGCC
>DAHUXO010000074.1 GCA_027307095.1 Betaproteobacteria bacterium
TGCCTGCAGGAAACCAAGCTCGAGGATGCGAAGTTCCCCGCCGAGGAGCTGCGTCAGGCCGGCTACGCGTCGGCGTTCGCAGGACAGAAGACCTACAACGGCGTCGCGATCCTCACCCGCGCCGGCCTGACGGTCACCGACGTCGCGCGGGGCATCGACGGATTCGACGACGCGCAGAAGCGCGTGATCGCCGCGACCGTCGAAGGCGTCCGCGTCGTCTGCGTGTACGTTCCGAACGGACAGGCGGTCGGCTCCGACAAGTATGCGTACAAGCTCGACTGGTGCCGCGCCGCCGCCGCGCATCTGCGCGACGCCCTGGCGCGGCATCCGCGGCTCGCGATGGCCGGCGATTTGAACGTGGCGCCCGACGATCGCGACGTCCACGATCCGGCGCTGTGGGAAGGTCAGGTGCTCTGCTCCGAGCCCGAACGCGCGGCGTTCCGCGAATTCCTCGCCGCCGGACTCAAGGACAGCTTCCGGCTGTTCGACCAGCCGCCGAACGTCTTCAGCTGGTGGGATTACCGGCAGCTCGCGTTTCCGAAGAACCGCGGCCTGCGCATCGATCACATCCTGCTGTCGGAGGCGCTCGCCTCCCGGTGCACGTCATCGCGGATCGACCGCAACGCACGCAAGGGCGAGAAGCCCTCGGACCACGCGCCGGCGATCGTCGAGATCGCCGACGCCGACGCCCTGCGCTGACGTCCTGATCGTCGTCGATTCGCGCTCGAAGTCCGCAAACGCCAGCAGTTTGTGCGATGGGCAGCGGGCAGGGCGCGTCAACGCGCTTGAAGTCCGCAAACGCCTGCCTGCGGGTCCCGGTGCAGCATCGCTCGAGGACAACCTGCCGCAGGTGCTCCTGCCGGGCTCGCTCGCCGCAGCACCCGCGGCGGCAGGCACTCCCGCTCGCGCTCGACGTGCCCTGCCCGCTGCCCCGACGGATTGGTGCCGACTCGATCCACGCCGACTCATCGATTGGCGCGCGGCGAGGCCGCTACGCGAAGGGCGCCTGTGGCGCTGTCGTTGCAAGCGGGTGGCTCGTGCGCGGCGACGTGCGCGGAGCGCCGACGGCGACGTGCGCAGAGACTGCGCGGAGACTGCGCAGCGACGTGCGCATGGACTGCGACGTGGTATCGCGAGCGCGCCGACGCGCGCGCACGCGCTGCCGCCTTATCCGTGGTCGCCTTTGCGCAGTTCCGCCTCCATGCCGAGCTCCTGGATCTTGCGCGTCAGCGTGTTGCGGCCCCATCCCAGCCACGCGGCCGCTTCCATCCGGTGGCCGCCCGTATGCGCGAGCGCGCGCCGGATCAGCGTCTTCTCGAACTCGCGCTCGAGCCGATCGCCGACGTTGCGCTCGCCGCGGGCGAGCGCAGCACCGAGCTCGCGGTCGAGCGCCTGCTGCCAGTTGCCTTCGCCCGCAGCCGGCGGGGCGCCGCCCGCGCGAACCTCCGGCGGCAGGTCGGCGACCTCGACACGCTGGCCGGGCGCCATCACGGTGATCCAGTGGCAGATGTTCTCGAGCTGGCGCACGTTGCCGGGGAAGTGGAACGCGGCCAGCACCTCGAGCGCGGCATCGGAGAAGACCTTGGGCTCGACAGCGAGGTCGCGCGCGCTCTTCTGGAGGAAATGCCGCGCAAGCGGCGCGATGTCCTCCGGCCGCTCGCGCAACGCGGGCAGTCGCAGGCGCACGACGTTGAGCCGGTGCATCAGGTCTTCGCGGAACAGCCCCTGGCGCACGCGCTCCTCGAGGTTCTGATGCGTCGCGGCGATGATGCGCACGCTCGACTTCTGCGGCGCGTGCCCACCGACGCGGTAATACTCGCCGTCGGCGAGCACGCGCAGCAGGCGCACCTGCAGGTCGGCCGGCATGTCGCCGATCTCGTCGAGGAACAGCGTGCCGCCCTCGGCCTGTTCGAAGCGCCCGCGGCGCATCGCCTGGGCGCCGGTGAACGCGCCGCGCTCGTGACCGAACAGCTCGGATTCGAGCAGGTCCTTCGGAATCGCGGCAGTATTGATCGCGACGAACGGACCGGCGGCGCGCGGACTGTGCCGGTGCAGCGCGCGCGCGACGAGCTCCTTGCCCGTTCCCGACTCGCCGGTGATCAGCACGGTGGCCGCCGATTGGGAGAGCCTTCCGATCGCGCGGAACACCTCCTGCATCGCCGGCGCCTGGCCCAGGATCTCCGGAGCTTCCGGCACCGCAGCCTGCGCGGCCGGCGCCTTGCGCGTCTCGCTCGCCGCGCGCCGGATCAGCGCGAGCGCATGGTCGACGTCGAACGGCTTGGGCAGGTATTCGAAAGCGCCGCCCTGGAATGCCGCGACCGCACTGTCGAGGTCCGAGTAGGCGGTCATGACGATCACGGGGATGTGCGGATGGCGCTCGCGGACCTGCTGCAGCAGCGACAGCCCCGATTCCCCCGGCATGCGGATGTCCGAGACGAGCACCTCCGGCTCGGTCACCGTCAGCGCCTGCAGCACCTCGTAGGCCGACGAGAACGTCTGGTGCGGGATCCCCTCGCGCGTCAGTGCTTTCTCGAGCACCCAGCGGATCGACCGGTCGTCGTCGACGATCCAGACGACGTTGCCGCGCGCGCCGGCTGCCGCGTTGTCGCTCACGTAGGCCACCTCCATCGTCACGTCCGACCTCTCGACATCAACCGCGGCTCGCGGAAAGCGGCAGCAGCACGGTGAACACCGTGCGGCCGGGAACGCTTGCGTAGTCGATCGTTCCACCGTGCTGCGACACGAATGTCTGCGCGATCGTCAGTCCCAGGCCGCTTCCACCGTCGCGCCCCGACACCAGCGGGAAGAAGATCCTCTCCCGCAATTCCTCCGGGATGCCGGGCCCGTTGTCCTCGATCGCGATCGACAGCGCCGTGCGGTGATGGCGCTTGGCCAGCGTCACGCCGCGCGCAACGCGCGTCGTCATGCGGATCTCCGGGGCAGCGACGACGCTGCCGGAGAGCGCCTGCGCGGCATTGCGAACGATGTTGAGCAGCGCCTGCATCAGCTGCTCGGCATCGGCATCGAGATCAGGCAGGCTGGTGTCGAAATCGCAGACGATCGGAATCGCCGGAAACTCGGCCTGGACCAGGCCCTTGACCCGCACCAGCACCTCGTGGACGTTGATCCGGCGGTACGTCGGCGCGCGATGCGGCGACAGCAGGCGATTGACTAGCGTCCGCAGGCGATCGGCCTCGGCGATGATCACCTGCGTGTACTCGATCAGCTGCGGGCGATCGAGCTCGCGCTCGAGCAACTGGGCGGCGCCGCGTATGCCGCCCAGCGGATTCTTGATCTCGTGGGCGAGATTGCGGATCAGTTCGCGATTGGCCTGCTGCTGCTCGCGCTGGCGCTCCTCGCGCGCGATCTTCAGCTGCTGGTCGATGTGCCGGAACTCCAGCAGCAGCGTGGCGTCGGCCGCTTCGACCGGGGACACCGTGCAGACCAGATGGAGCCTGGGCTTGCCGGGCAGCCCGAGCTCGAGCTCCTGCTCGGTGTACGACGCTCCGGTGCGAACGGCCCTGTCGATCGCGGCGCGCAGCGCCGGGGCGCCGCCGAACAGCTCGTCGATCGCCTGGCCCTTGAACTTGACGTACGACAGCTCGAACAGGTTCTCGGCCGCGGGATTCACGTAGATGACCCGGAGCGACTCGTCGAGCAGGAGCACCGCGGCGGCGAGCAGCTCCAGCCCGCGCCGCACGACGGACGGGGGTTCGGGCGGCTTGGCGGGAATGAGCCGCAGCCTCATCGCTGCACCCGATGCGGCGTCGAAGCGACCGCAGCCTGCAGCATTGGCCGGCCGACGGGCATCGCGATGCCGCGGCTTGCGCGGCGGCGCACGCGCGCTTCAGCGCGTCGTGGCGATCTCCTTGCGCAGCGCGTCGATGTTGCGCTCGTGAACGGTGACCGCCTGGCGCAGCTTCGCGATCCGCTGCCTGTATTTCTCGGCATCGTTCTTCTCGTCGGGAAGCGGCTGCGGTGCGCCGTTGCCGTAGGCCTCGCGCGCCGCGGCAAGGAGCTTCTCCTCGTTGGCGAGCTCGTCGTCGAGTATCTTGCGACGGGTGTCGTCGCGGCTCTTCTGCACTTCGGGCGACACCCGCGGGAATCCCTCGGGCGTCGGCGTCGATCGGGCGCCGCCGCCCGCTCGCCGCGGGGAGTCCTCGACGATGTCGCAGGAGAGCTTGCGCAGCCCTTTCGCGGGAGCGACGTTCGAATAGACGACGTTCCCGTCGGGATCGATGTACTTGCAGATCGCGGCCTGCGCCTGCGGGGTTGCGAGCATCGACACGGCCGGAAGGCCGACGAGAAGGATGCGCCGTAGCGCGACGAAACGGAAATCACGTCGAGTCATTGCGCCGAGTGTAACCAACGCGTCGGGGAATCAAAAGGGGCGGGCCGCGCGGACGCCCGCCGCGCCCGCCCCCAGTGAACCGCTTCGCGTGGCGAACGGCGGCGATTACAGGCTGTAGTACATGTCGTATTCGACCGGATGGGTCGTCATGCGGAAGCGCGTGACTTCCTCCATCTTGAGGTCGATGTACGCATCGAGCATGTCGTTGGTGAACACCCCGCCGCGGGTCAGGAACTCGCGATCCTTGGCCAGGTTCTCGAGCGCCTCGTCCAGCGACGCGCAGGGATGCGGCACCTTGGCGGCCTCTTCCGGCTCCAGGTCGTACAGGTTCTTGTCCATCGGATCGCCGGGGTGGATCTTGTTCTGCACGCCGTCGAGACCCGCCATCAGCATCGCCGAGAACGCAAGGTACGGGTTCGCCGTGGGGTCGGGGAAGCGCACCTCGACCCGCCGGCCTTTCGGATTGCTGACGTACGGAATCCGGCAGGACGCCGAGCGGTTGCGCGCCGAGTAGGCGAGGTTGATCGGGGCCTCGAAGCCGGGGACGAGCCGCTTGTAGGAGTTCGTGCCGGGATTGGTGATCGCGTTGAGCGACTTGGCGTGCTTGATGATGCCGCCGATGTAATACAGCGCGAAGTCCGAAAGCCCGGCGTAGCCGTCGCCTGCGAACAGGTTCTTGCCATCCTTCCACACGGACTGGTGCACGTGCATCCCGGACCCGTTGTCGCCGACGATCGGCTTGGGCATGAACGTCGCGGTCTTGCCATAGGCATGGGCGGTGTTGTGCACGCAGTACTTGAGGATCTGCAGCCAGTCGGCGCGCTGGACCAGCGGGGCGAACTTGGTGCCGATTTCGCACTGTCCCGCGGTCGCGACCTCGTGGTGATGGACTTCGACCTCGACCCCCATCTGCTCGAGCGCGAGGCAGATCGCCGAGCGGATGTCCTGGAGCGAGTCGACCGGGGGTACCGGGAAGTAGCCGCCCTTGACGGTCGGTCGGTGGCCCATGTTGCCGCCTTCGAACTTCTCGGCCGTCGACCACGCGGCTTCCGACGAGAAGACCTTGCAGTAGCTGCCGGACATGTCGACCGACCACTC
The DNA here is from genome assembly GCA_027307095.1 of Betaproteobacteria bacterium. Taxonomy (GTDB): domain Bacteria; phylum Pseudomonadota; class Gammaproteobacteria; order Burkholderiales; family Casimicrobiaceae; genus VBCG01. The sequence goes on from DAHUXO010000074.1 coordinate 5,450, forward strand.
GACCGAATCGAAAATGAAGAACTCGGGCTCCGGACCGAAATACGAGACGTCGCCCAGGCCCGTGGACTTGAGATATGCCTCGGCGCGCTTCGCGAGCGAACGCGGGTCGCGCTCGTAGCCTTTGCCGTCGGCAGGCTCGATGACGTCGCAGGTCAGCAGCAGCGTCGTCTCGTCCATGAACGGATCGATGTTGGCCGTCGCCGGGTCCGGCAGCAGCAGCATGTCCGAGGCCTGGATCCCCTTCCAGCCGGCAATCGAGGAGCCGTCGAAAGCATGGCCCGATTCGAACTTGTCGGCATCGAAAGCCTTGGACGGGACCGACACGTGCTGCTCCTTGCCGCGGGTATCGGTGAAACGCAGGTCGACGAACTTGACTTCCTTGTCCTTGATCATTTTCAGCACGTTGGCTGCGGTGCTCATGCGAAGGTCTCCTGAAAAACGAGGGCGGAAAACGGGCCGTGCGGCCGATTTCCGGACGCGAAGGTATTTAGCCAGTTCCGTGCCACCGGACAATCGTCAACAAACAATTGTTTATTAACGAGTTTTATTTGAGGGTTTCATGGAATCCGAAACCGAGGCACCGGATTGGGGCAAACACATTAAACCACGTTGCGAATTGGTGCAATCGCAGCCCGTGGCGCACCAAAGTTGCGCATCAAGGCGCTGGAGGGGACCAGGGAAACTCCTAGGGATAGAACAGGTAGACGCGATAGCCCGCCTGGTTGGTCGCGCTGGCGTCGATGAACAGCCTGATGAACTGCTCGTGGTTGCCGGGAATGCCGGCATCCCGGTCCGCCCCGCCGACCAGGTATTCCGACGGCGCGAACGCCCGGCGCACGACGACCTGGTCCGACGCATCGGTGAGCGTCAATTCCAGGTCCGGATATGCGAGGGCGTAGGCCGATCGATTGCGCACGGTCGCCGTCAGGATCAGCAGCCCGCGATGCGCGGGATCGGCCTGGAGGTCGGAGCCCTCGATCGACAGGGCCCTGGGATCACGCAGCGGGCGGATCGTGCACGAAAGCCATCGGCATGCGCTCGCCAGCGCGGGCCTCAAGCCCGGCGCGCGGGCAGCGAGCGAATCGTGGAACTGCAGCAGCGCCTGCGCGCCCAGGCCGGCGACGAGCAGCAGCATTGCAACGACGTAGAACGCGTTGCCGCTGCGCCGCGGGCGCACGCGTCGGCGCAGCGCCGCGCGCGCCGCCTCGAGTTCGCCCAGGTCGACCGGTGATGCGGCCCCGCTCCCAGGCGCGGCACGGTCCTCTGCGACGACCTCGGGCGCCGTCCCGTCGACGGCAGTTGCGAGCGTATGGTCGGCAGCGCCCAGCGTCGCGCCGGCTGCGCCATTTGCGGGGGCCTCGGCGACAGTGACTGCGGAAATGTCGGTGTCGTCGGTCGCGACGGTGTCGGCGGTTGCTGGCGCGTCGCCGGCGATGGCTGCCGCCGTGTCGTCGGCCATGGCCGCCGGCGCGGCCTCGGCCGCGATCGGCTGGAGTGCGACCGGCTGGAGTGCATGTGATTCGCGCAGCGTGACTGTCGGCCGCCCGAGGGAGAGCTCGTCGGGCACTGCGTCTTCGCGCGCGTCGACGCGGACGAGGTGCGAGTTGGCGTCGAACACTGCGCGGCAATGCCCGCAGCGCACCTGCCCTTCGCGCAGCGCGAGCTGCTCGGACGTGACGCGGAACACCGTCGCGCAACCGGGGCAGCGGGTGAATTTCTGATCGGCCATGGACGCTCGCCGGCGCGCAGCGTCAGGCGGGCGCGCGCTCACGCACGCCCGCGAGCAACACCCAGCCCTCGCTCACGCGCCAGCGCGAAATGGTAAACCACGGCAGGTACGCCGCGATCACGTCGTCGGCCTGCGCCTCGAGGATGCCCGACAGGGCGATCCGGCCTCCAGCGCTGCAATGCCCGGCGAGCAGCGGCGCAAGCAGGCGCAGCGGATTGGCAAGTATGTTGGCGACGACGACGTCGAAGCGCCGGGCGCCGAGCTGGCCGGGAACGCCGAACTCGGCGACGACGCCATTGACGCCGGCGTTGGATGCGCCCGCCTGCACGGCCTGCGGATCGATGTCGATGCCGCAGGCGCGCGATGCGCCGAGCTTGAGTGCGGCGATGGCGAGGATCCCGGAGCCGCAGCCGTAGTCGAGCACCGACGCTTCGCGGGTGACGGTCTCGCGCAGCCAGGCGAGACAAAGCCCGGTCGTCGGATGCGACCCGGTCCCGAAAGCGAGCCCCGGATCGAGCACGACATTGACGGCGTCGGGCCGCGGCGGCTCGCACCACGTCGGTACGATCCAGAGATCATCGGCGATGCGGGTCGGCGTGAACTGCGACCGGGTCGCCGCGATCCAGTCCCGGTCGGCGACCTCGAAGCGCTGGTGCGGCGGCGCGCGCAACCCGAGCGCTCGTGCCGCCGCGGCGAGAGCATCCCCGGGATCGCGCCCCGGATCGAACAGCGCGGTCAACCGGGAGACCGGCCACCATTCCCGTGCTTGGGCCTCACCCTCCGCGAACACTGCTGTTTCCCGCGCGGTCCCGGCGTCGGGGTCGGCGGCGTCGACCGACAATGCCCCGGCGTCGAGCAGCGCGTCGGACCAGGCATCGGCCATGCCGGCCTCGACGTCGAAGCGCAATGCGGCGAAATTCACCGGAGCGTGGTCCGCCACGCAGGATCCCGTCGAGAGGTGCAATCGGCGTTCGGGAGGATCAACGCTTCACTGCGCCGCCTGCTTGCGCCGCGCGAGCCGCTCCTCGAGATAATGGATCGACGTGCCGCCGCGCAGGAATTTCTCGTCGAGGAGCAGCTCCTGGTGCAGCGGAACGTTGGTCTTGATGCCGCCGACGACCATTTCGGACAGCGCGACCCGCATGCGCGCGATCGCCTGCTCGCGGGTGTCGCCGTAGGCGATGACCTTGCCGATCATCGAGTCGTAGTTCGGCGGCACGAAGTAGTTCTGGTACGCGTGCGAGTCGACCCGGATGCCCGGCCCGCCCGGCGCGTGCCAGGCGGTAATCCGCCCCGGCGATGGCACGAAGGTCCAAGGGTCCTCCGCATTGATCCGGCACTCGATCGCGTGGCCGCGCCGCACGATGTCGCGCTGGCGCCAGCGGAGCTTCTGTCCGGCCGCGACGCGTATCTGCTCCTGGACGATGTCGATTCCGGTGATCATCTCCGTCACCGGATGCTCGACCTGCACGCGGGTGTTCATCTCGATGAAGAAGAACTCGTCGGCCTGGTACAGGAACTCGAAGGTCCCCGCGCCGCGGTAGCCGATCTTGCGGCAGGCTTCGGCCGCGCGCTCGGCGATGCGCGCGAGCGCGCGGGAATTGATGCCCGGCGCCGGCGCCTCCTCGATGATCTTCTGGTGGCGCCGCTGCATCGAGCAGTCGCGCTCGAACAGGTGCACGACGTTCCTGAATCCGTCGGCGAGCACCTGGATCTCGATATGTCGCGGATCGGTGAGGAAACGCTCCATGTAGACCAGGGGGTTGCTGAATGCCGATTGCGCCTCGTTGCGCGTCAGGGCGACTGCCGGCAGCAGCGCCGCCTCGGTGTGGACGATCCGCATTCCGCGGCCGCCGCCGCCGCCCGCCGCCTTGATGATCACCGGATAGCCGACGGCCCGGGCGATCTTGACGACCTCTTTCGGGTCTTCCGGCAGGGCGCCCTCCGAGCCGGGAACGCAGGGCACCCCGACCTTGGTCATCGCGACCTTGGCGCTGATCTTGTCGCCCATCAGGCGGATCGTCTCGGGCTTGGGCCCGATGAAGATGAAGCCCGAGCGCTCGACCTTTTCGGCGAAGTCGGCGTTCTCGGACAGGAAACCGTAGCCGGGGTGGATCGCCTGGGCGTCGGTGACCTCCGCCGCGGCGATGATCGCCGGGATGTTCAGATAGCTTTGCGCGGAAGGTGGCGGACCGATGCACACCGATTCATCGGCAAGCGCGACGTACTTGGCGTCGCGATCGGCCTCCGAATGGACGACGACGGTCTTGATTCCGAGCTCGCGGCAGGCGCGCTGGATGCGCAGCGCGATCTCACCCCGATTGGCGATCAGGACCTTGTCGAACAGCTTGCCGCGAGTCGACGTGGCCATGCCTATTCGAGGACGAACAGCGGCTGGCCGAACTCGACCGCCTGCCCGTTCTCGACAAGGATCGCCTTCACCGTTCCTGCCGCGTCGGCCTCGATCTCGTTCATCAGCTTCATCGCCTCGACGATGCACAGCGTGTCGCCCTGGGCGACCGTGTCGCCGACCTCGACGAAAGACTTCGAACCCGGTGAGGCCGAACGGTAGAAGGTCCCGACCATCGGGCTCTTGACCACGTGTCCCTCGGGTTCGGGCGCCGACACCGCCTCCACGGCCGCGGCGGCGGGAACCGGCACCGGTGGCGCGGCAGCAGGTGCTTGCGGCGCCGCGTGCAGCATCACTGTTTGCTGGGACGGCGCCATGGCGCGGGTGATGCGCACCCGCTCTTCGCCTTCCTGGATTTCGAGCTCGGCGATCCCCGAGGTCTCGACGAGTTCGATCAAGGTCTTGAGCTTGCGCAGATCCATGGAGATCGCCTCTGCGGGCCGGGCCGCCGGAGAAACCGCGGAGTTTGACGCAGATGCCTGCAGATTGTCCAGCAGATGGGCGCGATTGCCGCCTTTTGAACCCGCTGGCGAAGCGCATCCCACCGCGGGCGCCCCCAGGCGCTGCTCGCGGCTCGCCCGTACGTCAGGCGCGTTTCAGCAAGCCGTCCAGCACGCGGTCGAGTTCCGGCTGGACCAGCGGCCCGAGGTGTCGCTGCGCCACCCGCCCGTGCCGGTCGATGATGACGGTGAAGGGCAGCGCGGACAAGCTGTTCCCCAGCGACTTGGAAAGCTCGATCGCCCCGAAGCCGCCGATCAGCACGGGATAGTTCAATCCGATCTGCTTCGAGAATTCGATGACCTTGGCTGCCTGATCGACGGCGATGCCGACAAATTGGATGCCTTTGGCGCCTTGCGCTGCCTGCGCGGCCACGAATTGCGGCATTTCCTCGCGGCAGGGCGCACACCAGGTCGCCCAGAAATTGACGACGAGGACCTTGCCACGCCATTGGGCCAGCGCCTGGTCGTGGCCCTCGGGATCGGGCAACACGACGTCCAGCAGCGCGGCGCCGTCGCGCTGTGCAGTGCTGGTCGAGTGGAATACGGCGACGCCGGCCGCAAGTGCGGCGAGCCCCGCGGCGGCGCCCCCGACCAGGATGGTTCGGCGTTTCATCGGATCAGTTGAACCAGCCCCTGCGCTTGGACGCTTCGACGTAATCGCCGGGACGCGCGCCCGCTGCGGGTACGACGATGTCCACCTGTTGCGGATTCGGGGGATAGCACACGCCAGCGTCGGCGCAACCCTGGGAATCCGCATGCACCGTCAGTCTCTCGCCCGCCTGGCCGGCGCGCGCGAGCGGGACGCGCACGACGACCGCGTCCCGATAGGTCTGGACATCGCCGAAGAAAGCGTCGTGCTTGACCTTGCCCGGGGGCAGGTCCACGCGCCCCGCCGGGACCGGCGCGACTCGAAATGCCAAACGGTCGCGGTAAAGGTAATAGCCATCCGCGATGTCGAAGCGCACCTCGAGAGTCGAGGGGTCGAGCGCACGCGCCGACAGGCGAAATGCCTGGTCGGGCGGGAGCAACGCCGGTTGGCCGGGAGCAAGCTGGGCAACGACCGGAATCGCGGGCCACGCGGCCAGCATGCCGATCAGGGCCGCCGCGGCGATCGGTCTCACGTCAGCGGCTCGCGGTCTCCGCCGCGATCCATTCCAGGAATCGGGCGTCGCCGTCGACCACAGGGATCGCAATGATTTCCGGCGTGTCATAGGGATGGATATCGCGGATTGCAGCCTCCACGTTGCGATAAAGCCCGGAACGGGTCTTGATGGCGAGCGGTACCTCGTTCGCCGTTTCGATTCGACCGTGCCAGTGGTAAATTGACTCGGTCGGAGCGCCGATGTTCACGCAGGCCGCAAGCCTGTTCCCGACAAGAGTCCGGGCGATGTCGGCCGCGATGGCCGCGTCCGGCACGTGGGTGAGGACGACGATCGGCGTGTCCGCCAAGGAGCTTCCATGCGCTTCGTAGTGCTCGCGATTGTACTGGGTTTCCCCTTTGCGGACTTTCTGCTGACGCTGCGCCTTGCGCGCTGGACCGGAGTACCGCTGTGGGTATGGCTTGCCGGATCTGGGGTCGCTGGAATGTGGGTGCTCGCTAACGAGCGGGACCAGTTCCGGATGCGAACGCTCGCGGCATTCCGCGGCGACCAGTCGCTGCTTCGCGGCCTGCTCGACAGCGGGCGCCGGGTGCTCGCCGGCATGCTGCTGATCCTCCCCGGGGTGCTCTCCGACGTCCTCGCGCTCCTGCTGCTGTCGCTGCCGATCAATCAGCGCGGGGCGCTGGGCCCCGAACCCGTGCCGGCGGGGCGCTCTAGCTACCGGCGGAACAGCACGACCGTCGACGGCGATTACCGAAGGATGGATTAGCTGCGCGAGTGGTGAGCAGGGGCCCCGGCGCCAGCCGGGGATGCGAACCGGGGCGAGCGACGCGCGAGGCCGACACGCCGACGTGGCGCATCGGCGAATGAGCTCGAGGAGGCCGAGGGGTCGAGCGCGGAAGTCGGCGGCGCGAGCGGTGAGGACGAGGGTGCGACCGGGAACGCTTGGCCGCGCGACCTACTTCATTCGGTCCATCAGCGTCGGCTCGATCTTGCCGGCGCGCCGATAGGCCCACAGCAGCATCGCGATTCCGACGACGATCATCGGCAGCGACAGCCACTGCCCCATCGTGAACCCGAGGGCCAGGAACCCGAGGAAGCTGTCGGGCTCGCGCGCGAACTCCGCGATGAAGCGAAACGCCCCGTAGCCCACCAGGAACAGCCCGGATACGGCGCCGATCGGGCGCCGGCGGGCGGCGAACGCCCACAGGATCACGAACAGCGCGACCCCCTCGAGCGCGAACTCGTAGAGTTGCGAGGGATGGCGAGGCAGCTGGTCGACCTGCGGAAACACCATCCCCCACGGCAGGTCGGTGGGACGCCCGACCAGCTCGCCGTTGATGAAATTGCCCAGCCGTCCCGCGGCAAGCCCCAGCGGAATCAGCGGCGCGACGAAATCGGTCACGTCCAGCCAGCGCTTGCCCCGCTGCCGGGCGAAGAACCAGAGCGCGACCAACACGCCGATGAAGCCGCCGTGGAAGCTCATCCCCCCGTGCCAGACCTCGAACACCTCGAGCGGATGCGCGAAGTAGTAGAGCGGCTTGTAGAACAGCACGTAGCCGAGCCTCCCGCCGAGGATGACGCCGAATACGCCGAAGAACAGCATGTCGTCGACGTCGGCCGCCCGCCAGCCGGTCAGCATGCTCTTCTGCGCACGGCGCCTGCCGAGGACGATGAACAGCACGAATCCGACCAGGTACATGAGTCCGTACCATCGGACCGCGAGCGGTCCGATGCGGAAGGCCACCGGATCGAACTGTGGGTAGACGAGCATGGACGTGCATATACCACATCAGGGGCGCGACATCCGTCGGATCCTGAACGCGGTACCGGCCTTCCACGGCCGCGGTTGTCGGCCGGGACACGGCGATGCTATCGTTGACATCCGCCACGAAACCGCGACGCCCGGCGCCGGCTTCGCGCGCCCCCCAGGAGATTCCCCTTGCCGTACAACCGCCGTTCGAGACTGATCACGCATGGCATCGCCCGCTCGCCCAACCGCGCAATGCTGCGCGCGGTGGGTTTCGGCGACGACGATTTCGAGAAGCCGATCGTGGGCGTGGCCAACGGCCACAGCACGATGAATCCCTGCAACGCCGGCATCCAGCCGCTGGTCGACAGGGCCATGGCACAGTTGAAGGCGGCGGGCGCCATGCCGCAGGTGTTCGGCGTGCCCACCGTCACCGACGGCATCGGCATGGGCACCGAGGGGATGAAATACTCGCTGGTGTCGCGGGAAGTGATCGCCGATGCGATCGAGACCTCGGTCAACGGCCAGTGCATGGACGGCGTCCTCGTCGTCGGGGGCTGCGACAAGAACATGCCCGCCGCGATGATGGCGATGGCGCGCATGAACGTCCCCGGCATCTTCGTCTATGCGGGGACGATCAAGCCCGGGCACTGGAAAGGTCAGACGCTGACGATCGTCTCGCCTTTCGAGGCGGTCGGCGCCTACACGGCGGGCAAGATGAGCAAGGAGGATTACGACGGCATCGAGCACAACGCCTGCCCCAGCGTCGGTGCCTGCGGAGGCATGTTCACGGCGAACACGATGTCCTCGTCGTTCGAGGCACTGGGCATGAGCCTGCTCGGCAGCTCCCAGATGGCCTCGCCGGATCCCGAGAAAGCCGATTCGTCGGCGGCGTCGGCGGCGGTGCTGGTCGAAGCGATCAAGCGCGACCTGAAGCCGCGCGACATCGTCACGCGCAAGTCGATCGAGAACGCGATCTCGCTGGTGATGGCGACCGGGGGCTCGACGAATGCCGTTCTGCACTACCTCGCGATCGCGGCCGCTGCCGAGGTCGAATGGACGATCGACGATTTCGAGCGGGTGCGCAAGCGCGTCCCGGTGCTGTGCGACCTCAAGCCGTCCGGCAAGTACGTCGCGGTAGATTTCCACACCGCCGGCGGCGTCCCACAGGTGCTGAAGATGCTTCTCCACAAGGGACTGCTGCATGGCGACTGCATGACGATCACCGGGCGCACGCTCGCCGAGGAGCTCGCGCCCGTTCCCGCGACGCCTCGCGCCGACCAGGACGTCATTCGCCCGATCGATCGCCCGCTCTACGAGCAGGGGCATCTCGCGATCCTGCGCGGCAATCTCGCGACCGAAGGCTGCGTCGCGAAGGTGACCGGCCTCAAGAAGCGATCGATCACGGGACCTGCGCGGGTGTTCGACTCGGAGCCGCAGTGCATGGAAGCAATCCTGGCCGAGAAGATCCGGCCGGGGGACGTGATCGTGATCCGCTACGAGGGCCCCAAGGGCGGTCCGGGCATGCAGGAGATGCTGGCGCCGACCTCGGCGCTCGTCGGCCAGGGCCTGGGTGAATCGGTGGGCCTCGTCACCGACGGCCGCTTCTCTGGCGGAACCTGGGGCATGGTCGTCGGCCATGTCGCGCCTGAAGCCTACGTTGGCGGAACCATCGCGCTGGTCGAGGAAGGCGATTCGGTCACGATCGATGCCGATCGCCACCTGATCCAGCTGAATGTCGACGATGCGACGCTCACTGCGCGCCGCGGACGCTGGAAGGCGCCGCCGCCGCGCTATACACGCGGACTGCTCGCCAAGTACATGCGCCTCGTGTCGACGGCGAGCAAGGGAGCGATCACCGACGCGCCGGCGTGACCGGCCTGCGCGAGCGCGACTCAAACTGCCCGGAGGAGTGCGCGATGAAGTCGCACATGACGCGCGCAGCCCGATCGTGCATCGCCGCGATGATCCTCGCGGCGGGGTTGTCCGGCTGCGCGGGACTCGCCGGGCCGCGGCCCGGCGAGCGGGTTGCCGACGCCCCGAAGCTCGCCGTTGGCGCACGCTGGGTCTATCGCGCTCGCGAGGGCTTCCGCGCGCCGGACCTCTGGACCGAAACCCGCGAGATCACCGCCATCGGCCCCGGCGGCTACACCGTCAGCGTCGTGCAGCGAGGTCCCGCGATTGGCGTCGACCGGCAGGAGACCTGGCGCGCCCCCGGCCTCGTCATCGTCGGCGCGCTGATGGATGCCGAGACGCGGCGTTTCGCCGTGCCGCTCGAGCGCTACCGGTTCCCGCTGTACGCCGGAGAGATCTGGAACCAATGGGTCGACAACTACAACGAGACGACGCGCAAGTCGGGACAGATCAACCGCTATGTCCGCGTCTCGGGCTGGGAGAAGGTCACCACGCCCGCGGGCACGTTCGACGCGATCCGGATGCGCGTACTGATGCACCTCGACGACGGGGATGCGTGGCGCTGGCCGACGCAGTGCAACTACGTGATCTGGTACGCGCCGGCTGTCGGCGCCGCCGTGCGCGAGGAGAAGGACGCCGAGTATTACGAAAAAGGGGACGACAGGGGCGGGGGCAGCGCGGTGCGGACGCAGCACACCGTGCTGGAGCTCGTCGCGTGGTCGCCCGGGACGCCATGACCTCGAAAACCCGAAAAACCGGGACGCACCACGTTTTCCGGCCGGAAAACGTGGTGCGTCCCGGTTTTTCCGTCCCGGTTTTTTCAGGCCCGGGTCTGCTTGAGCCCCAGCCGGCGCCAGATCGCCGCAGTCAATCCCGCCTGGTTCAGCGTGTAGAAATGCAGCCCGGGCGCCCCGCGCTCCAGCAGGCCCGCGCACATCCGCGTCACGACATCGAGGCCGAAGGCGCGGATCGACGCGACATCGTCGCCGTAGCCCTCGAGACGCCGCCGGATCCAGCGCGGAATCTCTGCGCCGCAGGCGTCGGAGAACCGCGCGAGCTTCGTGTAGCCCCAGATCGGCATGATCCCGGGCACGATCGGCACGTCGATTCCGCCGAGCGCGCAGGCATCGACGAAGTTCCAGTACGCGTCGGCATTGAAGAAATACTGGGTGATCGCTGAGTTCGCCCCCGCATCGATCTTGCGCTTGAAGTTCGCGAGATCTTCCTGCGGGCTGCGGGCCTGCGGATGACACTCGGGATACGCGGCGACGTCGATCTGGAACCAGTCGCCGGTCTCGTCGCGGATGAAGCCGACGAGCTCGTTGGCGTGGCGGAAATCCCCGGCGTCGCCGCTGCCCGAAGGCAGATCACCGCGCAGCGCAACCACGTGATGGATGCCGTGGTCACGGTAGCGCGCGAGAACCTCGCGGATGCCTTCGCGCGTCGATCCGATGCAGGAGATGTGGGGCGCGCCGACCATTCCTTCGTCGCGTATCTCGAGCACGGTCGCGAGCGTCCCTTCGCGCGTCGATCCGCCGGCGCCGTAGGTGACCGAGCAGAATGCGGGCTCGAGCAAGGCGAGCTCGCGGCGCGCGGCGCGCAGCTTGGCGACGCCCTCGCTCGTCTTCGGCGGAAAGAACTCCAGGCTGAACTGCGGTGGTTGGCTCATGCTGACCCTGTCTGTCCCGGACGTTCTAGACCTTGCGCGGGATCAGCGACGACAGCGCCCACGAGATCACGCTGTAGACGATCGCGCCGAACACCCCCGCCCAGAAGCCGTCGACGGTGAAACCCTTGATGAACGACCCGACGAACCAGAACAGCAGGCCGTTGATGACGAAGATGAACAACCCGAGCGTCAGCAGCGTCGCGGGCAGCGTCAGCAGCACGAGGATCGGGCGGACCAGCGTGTTGACCAGCGCCAGCACCAGCGCGGCGACCAGCGCCGTCGTGAAGGTGTCGACGTGGATCGACCGGAACAGAAGCGGCAGCGCGAGCAGTGCCAGCGCATTGAGGATCCAGACGAGCAGGAGTCGCATGATCGACCTTTCGTGTCGTGGGCGTTCGGTGGAGGGCGCGATGCCGACTGGCGTCAGCGCGCGGCGCCCGTGACGTAGGGTTTGAGTCCCGCGTAGTTCGTCGCGTTGACCGGCGCCGCGACCCCGGCCTGCGTCGCGAGCTCGGCGACGCGGCCGCACAGCCACGGCGCCTCGAGGCGACGGCCCGCGGTCAGGTCGTTCAGCATCGACGAGCGCATACCGGCAGGCAGCCCGTCCAGCAGCCGCATCTGCCCGGCGATGAACCCGTCGCCGAGCTCGACGCCCTGCGCTCGCGCGACGACCTCGACTTCGCGCATCGACGCCTCGAAGGTCTTGCGCAGGTCGGCGTCGGCGCGCAGCGTGCCGGCCGGCGCCCGGGCGAGACAGGTGACACCCGCGAACGCGCAGAGGAAGACGAACTTCTCCCACAGCGCGCGGCGGATGTCCGGCGAGAGCTCGGCGTCGATGCCTGCGGCCCTGGCCGCATCGACGAACGCCTGCGCGCGCCCCGCCGGTCCTCTTTCGAAGGCTCCGACGCGCAGCCGCGCCATCGAGCCCAGGTGCGAAATCACCCCGGGCGCGACGATCGATGCTGCGATGTAAGCGACACCGCCCAGCACCCGGCCCTCGCCCAGCACCCGGGTCAGGATCGCCGGCGAATCGACGCCGTTCTGGAACGGGATCACGACGCCGCCCTGAGCGACCAGCGGGGCGATCTGCGCCGCAGCCGCCTCGACATCCCACAGCTTGACGCAGAGCATCACTGCGTCGACCGGCCCGATCGCCGCCGGGTCGTCGGTCGCATCGACGCGGTCGAGCAGGACGTCGCCCCCTGCGCTCTCGACGCGCAGCCCTTGCGCTCGCATCGCGGTCAGGTGCGCACCGCGCGCGACGAACACTACGTCGTTCCCGGCATTCGCGAGCTTCGCGCCGAAATAGCCGCCGACGCCCCCGGCTCCGACCACCGCAATGCGCATGATTGCCCTCAACCCGACCCTCTCCCGCGAGCGGGAGAGGGAGACCTCACCGCAGCCGATCAATACCGATACGAGTCCGGCTTGTAGGGCCCGGCGCGCTCGACGCCGATGTAGCGCGCCTGGCGGTCGGAGAGCTCGGTCAGCGTTGCACCGAGTTTCGACAACTGCAACCGCGCGACCTTCTCGTCGAGGTGCTTGGGCAGCACGTAGACGCCGACCGGGTAGCGTCCCGACCCCTGCCTGGCATCGGTCCACAGCTCGATCTGCGCCATCACCTGGTTCGCGAACGACGAGCTCATCACGAACGACGGATGCCCGGTCGCGCAGCCCAGGTTCACCAGGCGACCCTCGGCGAGCAGGATGATCCGCTTGCCGTCGGGGAAGATCACGTGGTCGACCTGGGGCTTGATGTTCTCCCACTTGCAGGCCTTGAGGCCCGCGACGTCGATCTCGTTGTCGAAGTGGCCGATGTTGCACACGATCGCGTTGTTCTTCATGCGCTTCATGTGCTCGAAGGTGATCACGTCGATGTTGCCGGTCGCGGTGACGAAGATGTCGGCCTTGTCGCAGGCGTCGTCCATGGTCACGACGCGATAGCCCTCCATCGCCGCCTGCAGCGCGCAGATCGGGTCGATCTCGGTGATCCATACCTGAGCCGACAGCGCGCGCAACGCCTGCGCCGAGCCCTTGCCGACGTCGCCGTAGCCGTTCACGACGGCGATCTTGCCAGCAACCATCACGTCGGTCGCGCGCTTGATCCCGTCGACCAGCGACTCGCGGCAGCCATAGAGGTTGTCGAACTTGCTCTTGGTGACCGAGTCGTTGACGTTGATCGCGGGGAAGCCCAGCCGCCCCTCCTTGTGCATCTGGTAGAGGCGCTTGACGCCGGTCGTCGTCTCTTCGGTGACACCCTTGATGCCGGCCTTGAGGCGCGAGTAGAACTTCCGCTCGGCATCGAGGCGCCTGGCGATCGCCGCGAACAGCGCCGACTCTTCCTCGTTCGCCGGATGCGCGATGACCGACCGATCCTGCTCCGCCTGCGCCCCCAGATGGACGAGCAGCGTCGCGTCGCCGCCGTCGTCGAGGATCATGTTCGGCGCCTGCCCGCCACCCCACTCGAAGATGCGGTGTGTGAATTCCCAGTAGCGCTCGAGCGTCTCGCCCTTGTAGGCGAACACCGGCGTGCCCCGGGCGGCGATCGCCGCGGCCGCATGGTCCTGCGTCGAGTAGATGTTGCACGATGCCCAGCGCACCTCGGCACCCAGCGCCTGCAGCGTCTCGATCAGCACCGCGGTCTGGATCGTCATGTGCAGGCTGCCGGCGATGCGCGCCCCGCGCAGCGGCTGCCCGGGCGCGAACTCGTCGCGGATCGCCATCAGGCCCGGCATCTCGGTTTCGGCGATCGCAATCTCCTTGCGACCCCAGTCGGCAAGGGACAGGTCGGCGACTTCGCAGTCGGCGAACTTGCCAGTCTCGTTCACGGCGTTCATCGGTCACTCCGTTGGCAACGGGCGACGAGGCGGGGGGGCGTAGCGACCGCCCGTTGCCCGCGGATTTCGTCGCGGTTCAACGAGCGCAGTTGCAAAGGGGCTCGATTCCAGGGCATCACGCCCGGGCACCGTGCCCACCCCGAGCCTGGCCCGGGCGGCGAATGCCTGCGCGGGTTGCAACGCTCCTCGGGGCGCAGAGGAAAGGGGATTGTACCGCAGCCGCGGTCAGCGCAACTCGCGCTCCCCGCGCAGCACCAGCGCGATGCCTGCGAGCGCGACCGCGCACGCCGCCATCGGCGCGAACGAGAGGCGGGCGATGCCGGTCGCGTCCCACAGCGCACCGCTCACCACCGCCACGATGACGGCCGCGCCGTAGCTCAGGGTGAACACGCCCGCGGAGGTCCGCGCGACATCCTCGGGCGGGCACAGCAGCGCGGGCAGCGTGAGCCCGAGGATCAGCGCAGCAGCGTCGGAAAATCCGAGCAGTCCCGCGAAGAGCGGCGTCGCCGCTCCGACAGCGAACACGAGGCCCGCGATCGAGGCGAGCGACAGCAGGCCCGAGAGCACGTAGGGCCACATGCGGCGCTCGAGCCGGCGGGCCACCGCCAGCAGCAGCAGTGACGCCGGGATCTGGCCGAAGTTCAGCGCGGTCAGCGTCGAGCTGATCAGGTCGGGGCGTCCCCGGTGGGTCAGGTAGATCGGGATGAACGCATTGGTTCCGAAATAGATCGCGTTCACGCAGCAGAACAGCACGCCCAGCCGCCAGACGAGCCCGCGATGCCAGTCGGGCATCCAGCGCCTCGGCTTGCCTTTCATCGCGAGGAACGGATCGGGAAAGCGGGGTGCACGCAGATGCACGAACAACGCCGTCAGCGCGATCGGAATCGCCCACAGCGCCAGCGAGATGCGCCAGCTCCCGCCGGTCAGCGGCAGCACGACCGGCAGCATCAGCAGCACCGGGATCACCTCGCCCACCAGCAACCCGTTGGTGTAGATCGCGGTGCCGAGCGCGACATGCGACAGCGGCATCCAGTGCCGCACGGTGGTCGGCATGACCGGCTGCATGATCGCGACCCCGGCCGACATCGCGATGCTCGCCGCGAGCAGCAGCGGGAAGTTGAATGCGAGGCCGCGCAGCGCCGCACCCGCAGCGACGATCACGAGTCCGCCCACCAGCGCCCCGCGCACGCCGATGCGCGCGACCAGCAGCGCACCACCCAGCGCCGCCAACGCGAACAATGCCGGCGCGACGCTCCCCAGGATGCCGACCTCGGTGGCCGAGAGCGCGAAATCGCTGCGGATCATCGGGATCACCGGAGGAACCGCCAGGATCGTCAGGCGCAGCGCGATGCCGGACAGCCAGAGCAGCAGCAGCGGCAGCCAGATCGATGGGCTCTCACGCTCCCCGGCACTCCCCGGGTGCCCGTCGGTCATCGCGTCCTGCCGGCCGGTCCGGATCGCGCCGCGCCGGGCGGTGTTTCGGTTGCCGCGGACGTTTCGGCTGCGCCGGGCGGCGCTGCGGCGGCCCCGGGCGTTTCATGGGCGAGGAGCGCATTGGCGAGGCTCGATTCGCGCTTGTAGAAGCCCTCGGTGTGGAAAGTCTCCTCGAGCGCGAACAGCTCGTAGTCGAGGTGATGGCAGATCTCGTGGCACAGGGTGCGCAGGAACGTCCTGAAGGCGACGACCTGCCCGCGTGCGGCAGTGCGCATCCAGACGCTGATCGTCGCCGGCTTGCCCCCGTCTTCGGGCTCGTAGAGTCCGTGCAGCTCGCCGTAGCCGTCGGCGGGACGCTGCGCGAGCACGCGGACCGCGACCGGCGGCACGCGGTAGCCGCGCGTCAGCGCAGCGACCAGGTCCTGACAGGCGCGGCGCAATGCGGTGCGGTCATCGGCCGCCAGCGCCCTGCGGATCCCCGCGACCCATTCCC
>DAHUXO010000076.1 GCA_027307095.1 Betaproteobacteria bacterium
TGGATTCCGCTGGCGATCCTCTGGTTCGGCATCGGCGAGAGCGGCAAGATCTTCATCGTCTTCATCGGGACGTTCTTCCCCACGCTGCTGGCGACGGTCGCCGGGGTCAAGGGCATCGATCCGGTGCTGGTGTATGCAGGACAGGTTCTCGGCTGCCGGGACTCCGCGTCGCTGTTTCGCAAGGTCATCTTTCCGGCCGCGCTGCCCAGCATCGTCGTCGGGCTGCGCATTTCGTTCGGCACCGGCTGGGCGGCCATCATCGCGGCCGAGCTGGTGGCCGCCCGTTCTGGGCTCGGCTATCTGATCGCCAACGGCATGGAGATCCTGCGCGCGGATACCGTGCTGGTCGGCATGGTGGTCATCGGCGTGATGGGCGTGGCTTTCGACGCGTTCTTCCGGTACCTCAATCGGCGATTCTCATGGAACGCGTGATGGCGCGCAGCGAGCACCCGGCAGGCAAGCCGATTTCCATCGACGGCGTGGCCAAGACCTACACCAGCCGCTCGGGCGCGGCGGTGGAAGCGCTCAAGCCGCTGACCTTTTCGATTCCGGCCGGCGAATTCCTGGTCATCGTCGGCCCCTCGGGCTGCGGCAAGAGCACGCTGCTCTACATGCTGGCGGGCTTCAGCGCCCCGACCGCCGGACGGATCCTCGTCGAGGGCGATGCGATCTCGGGCCCCGACATCGATCGCGGCATGGTGTTCCAGAGCTACGCGCTGTTTCCGTGGCTGTCGGTGATCGGCAACGTGGAATTCGGGCTCGAGCGCAAAGGCATCGCGCGCGGCGAGCGGCGTCGCATTGCGATGGAGTACCTGCAGCTGGTCGGCCTGCAGGACTTTGCCGACAAGCAGGTCAACGAATTGTCGGGTGGCATGAAGCAGCGGGTCGCGCTGGTGCGGGCGTTCGCCACCAATCCGTCGGTGATCTTCATGGACGAGCCTTTCGGCGCGCTGGACGCCCTCACGCGCCGCTTTCTCCAGAAAGAGCTGCTGCGCATCTGGCAGGAGCATCGCAAGACGATCGTCTTCATCACCCACTCGGTTCCTGAAGCCGTGGCGCTGGGCGACCGCGTCGTGGTGATGACCGCGCGCCCGGGCAGGATCAAATGCGTCATTCCGATCGACCTGCCGCACCCGCGCGACCCGACCGCGGACGGATTCCGCGACATCGAGCGCAGGATCTTCGGTGAGCTGGACGAGGAACTGGCGAAGACCTTCGCCGACGAGGGCAGGGCGACCGATGTCTGACCCGACCACGCTGAGCGCCGCCGCCGCCGCCGTGGCGATCCGCGAGAGGCGCCTCGGCTGCGAAGAGCTCACCCGTGCCTGCCTCGACCGCATCGCCCAGCTCGAGCCGACAGTGCAGGCCTTCGTCGACCTGCAGCCGGAGGCGGCATTGCAGCGGGCGCGGCAGCTCGATCGCAGCACGCTGCAGGAAGACCAGGCGCTGCGCGGCATACCGGTGGCCGTCAAGGAGGTGTTCGACGTCGCGGGGTATCGCTGCGCGTGGGGGACGTCGGTTCACGCGGGACGGATTCCCGCGCGCGACGCTGAGTCGGTCAAGCGGCTGAAGGCCGCAGGTGCCGTGATCCTCGGTACGGCGGTCTCGACCGAATACGCGATCGCCGCCGCGGGGCCGACGACGAATCCGCACGATCGGTCGCGCTCGCCGGGAGGCTCGTCCAGCGGCCCGGCCGCTGCGGTCGCGGCGCACATGGTGCCGCTGGCGCTCGGCTCGCAGAGCATCGGCTCGATCATCCGGCCCTCCGTGTATTGCGGCGTCATGGGGCTCAAGCCGACACGCGGCGCCATCAGCAACCGCGGCGCCATGCAGCTCGCGATCGAGTTGGATCAGGCAGGTCCGATCGCACGCACTCCCGAGGATCTCGTGCTTGCATGCCGGGCACTGTTTGCGCAGGATCCGCTGGACGCCGGTTCCCGTGCGGTACCCGTTCCGGACCTTTCATCGCCGGCGCGTCAGATCGTAGAAATCGTCGGCCCGTTGCGCGAGCGCGTGCAGCCCGCGAGCCGGGAGGCGGTCGAGCGTGCGCTGTCGGCGTGCAGGAAGGCTGGTCTACCGGTGCGCCGTGTGGAGCTCCCGTCGGATTTCGACCGCATCGACGACGTCGTGTGGACACTGATTTGCCGCGGGCTGGCAGCGCAACACGGCGGCGATTACAATCGTGCGGCGAACCTCATGAGTCCCCGGATGCGGGAGTTGGTCGAGCGCGGCCGTGCGATCACCGACGGGCAGCACCGGCGGGCGGCGGAACTCGCCGCAGGCTTCGCTGCCTACCTCACCGGGCTCCTGCCGCCGGGATCGGTCGCAGTGCAGGCTGCCGTCGACGACGTCGCGCCGCTGCGCGTCGACGGAACGGGGTCACCATTGCTGCAGGCCCTGTGGACGGCCACGGGCTTCCCGGTGCTGTCGATGCCCTGCGGGACCGTCGGCGACCTTCCGGTCGGTGTTCAGCTCGCAGCTGCGCCGATGCACGAATCGACGCTCCTGACGGTCGCGGCGACACTGCTTCGGCACTTCTAGGCGCACAGGCGCAGGCTGGCGGGAGGCGCCTGCCCCGACGAGGAGACGTGGATGCGAAAGTTTCCCCTTGCCGCACTTGCGGCGGGCTGCATGCTCGCGCTCACCGGGCTTGCCCACGGCCAGACGTCCACCGAGCGAATCCATGGCGATGTCGTTGCACTGCATGGACGCGATCTCGAGGTGAAAGTCGGCGCCGTGCGGGTCGTCGCTGTCCGGCTCGCGGACAAGGTCCGCGTCAGTGGCCGTTCGGCTTCCGATCTTGCGGCCATCAAGCCCGGGGTGTTCGTCGGCACCACCGCAATCCCGCAGCCCGACGGCACATTGTCCGCAGTCGAGGTCCACATATTTCCGGAATCGATGCGCGGGACCGGAGAAGGATATCGTTCGATGGATGCCAAGCGGGGCAGCACGATGACCAATGCGACGGTGACGAGCGTCGCGGCGGTCGGAGCGCGCGACACAACGACCAATGCGAATGTCGCGGGCGTCGCCGCCAGCGGAGCGGGGCGGCGGATCACGCTGAACTACAAGGGTGGTCAAAAGACCGTCGTGGTCGGGCCGTCGGTACCGGTGGAGATGATCGAGCCTGGCGACGTGTCGATGCTCGTACCCGGCGCGCACGTCCTGGTCACGGCGACGAAGCAAGGCGCCGGCGCGCTGACCGCCTACCGGATCTCAGTCGGCATGAACGGGCTGGTGCCGCCGATCTGACCTGACGGCTGATTACCCATCCACTTACGGTGGGCCCGGCTTTCTGCAAAGGCCGCCGCGGTACGGGTTCGAGCGAGGGGATCTCATCCCATCGGGTCCCCTTCGACGGATCGTCTCCCGGCAACAGGCGTACTGACGCGTCCGCGGGTAACCCATCTCATCGTGATCTCCCCGCGGCGCCGGTCCGCTGCCCGGATGTCCACTCTACCGCGTCGACGCCGACGCGGCGCCCGTACCCCCGTATCGCACCACGGGCGCGCAGCGTGCTTTGCGAGTGGTCGCATCCAGGAGGAATATTGCCCTTCTTGGCGCTGTTTTCATTGAATCGTTCCTGAACGAGCCGCGAATCCGCCCAGCGTACGGTTGCAGCAGTGGGTTTGCCCATGTCGACGAGCGCAAGCGAATTGCTGGCTGTCCTGCCCAGACTTTGCCGATACGCGCGCCTGCTGACCGGCGATCCGGCACACGCGGACGAATTGATCGAGCGTTTCGTGGAGCAGGCGAATCACGGTCATCGCGCCCGCAATGATTCCCAGCCCGGCACGCCGCCCCGAATGCGGTACTTTGCGCTGCTGCGCGCCACGTACGTCGACGAGTTCGCGGGCGGCCGAACGCGCGGACGCGGACGGTCGATGCATCGGCGAGACGCGAATCAGGCGCCGGGCGTCGAATCGAGTGATTCGGCGGCCGCGGTCCAGGCAGGCCACGAATCCGAAGCGCTTGCGCAGCTGCTGCGACTGCCGGTCGAGCAGCGCGAGGTAATGCTCTTGGTCGCAGTGGAGCGCATGTCCTACGACGAAATATCGGCGCTGCT
>DAHUXO010000107.1 GCA_027307095.1 Betaproteobacteria bacterium
CTTGATGGCCTTGGGCGAGGTCTTGAGGATTCCGGCGCCTGCACCGGCGTTTGGCGGCATCGCCGCCGCGCCCGCGGCACCCGCAGCGCCGGGCGATGCGGGCGGCGCCATCGCGGCGACCTGGCCCGAGACCTGGCCCGAGACCTGGCCCGGCTGCGGCGTCACGGGTGCGGCGACGACGGGAGGCACGCTTTGCAGCGGTGCGGTCGTCACACCGTCGGGCAGGGTCGTCATGCCCGGCGCCGCGCCGGCCGCCGACGACGCGCTGCCCGGAACGTTCGCGGGCGCGCCGGTCACGCCGATGGGCGCATAGGTGATGCCGACCGGCGCGCCTTCCTGACCGCCGGCAGGCGCTGCCGATGCGACCTGGGCTCCCGCCGGCGGCTGGCCCGGCGGGGCAAGGCGCAGCACCTGGCCGGCGTAGATCCGGTTGACGTTTTCGATGTTGTTCCACGCGGCGAGCTCGCGGTAGTCGAGGCCGCTATCCAGCGCAATCTGGTAGAGGGTGTCCCCGCGCTTCACCGTGTAGGTCGCAGGGCGCCCGGTCTCGACTGCCGAAGGCCCCCTGCCCGCGCCTTGCGCGACCGCCGATGTGCGCAACGCGACTCGATCCTCGACGGGCGCGGGTCGCGGGTTCGCGCATCCGGCGACGATGAGCGCCGCGATCGTCAGCGCCGCCGCTTGGCGGGTCCAGGAGCCGAATCCGAGGTACGGGGGGAGCGCAGACATCGATCCAACGACTGGCCGGGAGCCCGAAAGTTCAGGCGAGTCCGGGAAGGAGAGGGACGAATCTTACCGCATCGAAGGTCTGCTCGCGGACGCCCGCCGGTCCAAGCTCGATCACCGTGAGGCGCTGCGTGCCGCGCTCGCCTTCGTCGCTCCCCGACAGCGGCAGCACCATCCGCCCGCCGGGTTTCAGATATTTCAGCAGCGGCGTCGGCACGTGCGTGGCGCCGGCAGTCACGATGATCGCATCGACTGCGAGCGCCTCGCCGAGGTCGGCGCTGCCGTCACCGTGAGCCAGGTGCACATTGCGGATCTTCAGCGACTGCAGGTGCCGGCGCGCCTTGTTGACCAGCGCGCCGATGCGCTCGACGGTGTAGACGGTGGCGGCGACCTTCGCGAGCACGGCGGTCTGGTAACCGCAGCCGGTCCCGATCTCGAGCACGCTGTCGAGCGTGCGGCCGTTGCGCGCGAGCTCGGACATCCGCGCGACGACCCAGGGCTGCGAGATCGTCTGGCCGTGACCGATCGGCAGCGGAACGTCGTCGTAGACGCGGATCGCGAGCGCCTCGTCGACGAAGATGTGGCGCGGAATGGCGGTCATCGCCGACAGGACGACCTCGTCGCGTATGCCCTCGGCACGCAGCCGCTCGACCATCCGCGCCCGCGTGCGGTCGGAGGTCATGCCGATGCCGCTCATGCCGCCGCGATTGCCCGCGCCGAGCGCTCCCATCGCCCGCGTCTCCCCGTCGTTGTGCCGATCAATGATCCATCCACGCAGCGACGCCCGCCATCTGGTCGCGATTGGTCAGGTCAATCTGCAATGGCGTCACCGAGACGTAGTGGTTGTCGACGGCATGAAAATCGGTACCCTCGCCCGAATCCGCCGCTGGCCCCGCGGCGCCGACCCAGTAGACGATCTCGCCCCGGGGACTCTGCATCCTGACCACGTCTTCGGCCTTGTGGCGCCGGCCGAGCCGGGTGATCCGGTGTCCCTTCAGCGCCGATCGCGGCACGTCGGGCACGTTGACGTTGAGGAGCCACGGACCCGCCGTCTGCCGCTGATGGCGCTCGAGCAGTTCGAGC
Source organism: Betaproteobacteria bacterium (assembly GCA_027307095.1). Classification (GTDB taxonomy): domain Bacteria; phylum Pseudomonadota; class Gammaproteobacteria; order Burkholderiales; family Casimicrobiaceae; genus VBCG01. The sequence goes on from DAHUXO010000107.1 coordinate 1,810, forward strand.
GCCACCGCCGCTGCCGTCTCGAAATGAGCGGCCGTCTTCGACGCCAGCGATATCGCGACCGACGGCACCCCCAGCAGGTAGCCTTCGGTCGCCGCCGCGACCGTGCCGGAGTAGACCGTGTCGTCGCCCATGTTCGCCCCGAGATTGATGCCCGAGATCACCATGTCGGGAAGATCGTCGAGCAGTCCGGTCACGGCGAGATGCACGCAATCGGTCGGGGTGCCGTTGACGAACAGGAATCCGTTGGGAGCCCGGCGCACCGACAGCGGGCGGTCCGGCGTCAGCGAGTTCGACGCGCCGCTCCGGTCACGCTCGGGCGCGACGACGGTGATTTCGGCGCGGGAGCGCAACGCTGCGGCGAGATGCTCGAGGCCGGGAGCGAAATAACCGTCGTCGTTGGAAAGGAGGATGCGCATCGATTGGAACCGCGGCTGCGGCCCGCGGGCTTCGTCGAACACCGCGTGCCGCAGTCGTGAATTATACCGTGCGCTGCTCTGCCGCGGCCCGTGCCGCACCTGCGCATCAGCCGCTGTTGCGCAACCCCGCGGCCAGACCGTTGATCGTCAGATGGATCGCGTGGCGCGAGCGCACGTCGGTCGCACCCGCGCGATAGCGGCGCAGGAGCTCCACCTGCAGGTGGTTGAGGGGGTCGAGATACGGAAACCGGTTGCGGATGCTGCGCGCCAGCGTCGGGTTGTCCTCCAACAGCGACTTCTGGCCGGTGATGGCGAGGAAATGCCCCAGCGTCCGCTCGTGCTCCGCGGCGATCCGCGCAAACACCGACGCCCCGAGCGCGCGATCGGGAACGAGCTCGGCGTAGCGCGAGGCGATCGCGAGGTCGGTCTTGGCGAGCACCATTCCCATGTTCGACAGCATCGAGCGGAAGAAAGGCCAGCGCGCGTGCATCTCGGCCAGCAGCGCGATTCCTCCTGGCGCGGCGGCGAGCCAGGCGTCGACCGCCGAGCCGAATCCATACCAGCCCGGCAGCATCAGGCGGCACTGGCCCCAGCTGAAGACCCAGGGGATCGCGCGCAGGTCCTCGATCCTCGCCGAGGCGCTGCGCGATGCGGGCCGGCTGCCGATGTTGAGCTCGGAGATCTCCGAGATCGGCGTCGACGCGCGGAAATAGTCGAGGAACTCCGGCGTCGCGTAGACCAGGTCCCGATACGCCGCGTACGCATGCGCAGACAGGCGGTCCAGCGCGTCGAAATAGGTTTCGGCGCGCCCCCCCAGGCGCTCGGCATCGTGGAGGCTGGCCTCGAGCGTCGCCGCGACCAGCGACTCGAGGTTGCGCCGGCCGAGCTCGGCGTCCGAGTACTTGCTCGCGATGATCTCGCCCTGCTCGGTGAGTCGCAGCCCTCCGCTCACGCTGCCGGCCGGCTGCGCCAGGATCGCGTCGTGGCTGGGGCCACCGCCGCGGCCGACCGTGCCGCCGCGGCCGTGAAACAGCCGCAGGCCGACGCCGTGCTCCCGGAACGCGTCGACCAGCTGGAGCTCGGCCCGGTACAGCGCCCAGTTCGCCGTCACGTAGCCGCCATCCTTGTTGCTGTCGGAGTACCCGAGCATGACCTCCTGCCAGTCGCCGCGACTCGCGACGAACGCCCGGTATGCGGGCAGCGCAAAGGCCTCGCGCATGATCGTGCCACAGCGCGACAGGTCGTCGATCGTCTCGAACAGCGGCACGACGTTGACCGAGAGTCTCCCGGGCATCGCGAGCCCGACCTCCTTCAGCAGCACCGCCGTCTCGAGCAGGTCGGACACCGACTGGCACTTGGAGATCACGTAGTTCTGCAGTGCATCGCGACCGTATTGCGCGAGAACGTCGGCGGCCACGCGCAGGATCGCGAGCTCGGAAGCACTGCGCTCCGAATAGTCGAGATGCGGCGAACGCAGCAGGCGCGGGCTCGCGAGCTCGCGGGCCAGCAGCGCCACGCGCTCCGCCTCGGGCAGCGCCGCGTAGTCGGCGACGACACCGGCACGCGCCAGCAGCTCGTCCACGGTTTTCTCGTGCACGTCGCTGTTCTGGCGCAGGTCGATGGTCGCGAGATGGAAGCCGAACACGTCGACCGCCTTCCGCAACGGCTCGAGCCTGCGCACGGCCAGCTCGCCTGCGCCGTGCATCGCGAGCGATGCCGCTATGGTGTCGAGGTCGGCGCGAAATTCCTGCGGCGACGAATACGGCGGCGCCTCGACCTGCGACCGCCGCGCGGGCTCGATGTCGCCGAGCTCTCGCGCGGTTGCGGCGAGTCTCGCGTAGATCCCGATCAGCGCCTGCCGGTACGGCTCGTCCTGGCGATGCGGATTCGTGTCGTGCGCGGCCCCGGCGAGCGCCAACAACTCGGCCGATGGTGTCACGAGGCGCGTGGAAAGCGAAAGCTCGCCGCCCAGCCGATGCACCTCGTCGAGGTAATGCGCGAACGCGACCCCCGCCTGCGCGCGAATCGCGTAGGTCAGAGTCTCGGCGACGACGAACGGATTGCCGTCGCGGTCGCCGCCGATCCACGACCCCATTCGGAAGAACGCCGGAACGGCGACGGCGGCGACGCCGAACTCGGCGCGCAGCAGCCGCTCGAGCGACGCGTACATACGCGGGATCTCGGCGAGGAACGTGTAGCGGTAGTAGGCGAGACCGTTGTCGACCTCGTCCTTCACCCGCAGGCGCGTCAAACGCAGCATCGCCGTCTGCCACAGCTCGAGGACCAGCGCGTGCAGCCGGAACGCGAGCTCCGCCAGCTCGTCCGGCGTCAGCGTCGTGCGGTCGCGCCAGGTCAGCAGGCGCGCGATCTCGCGCTCGACGTCTAGAATGCTCTTGCGCTGCACCTCGGTCGGATGCGCGGTCAGCACCGGGCTGATCAGCGCGTCGTCAAGCCAGCGAGCGATCGCGTCGAGATCGACGCCCGCATCGCGCAGCTTGGCGAGCGCGTCGGCGAGATCCCCCGGACGCGCGCGCGACCCGGCGAGCGCGTGGGCACGTCGGCGCCGGTTCTGGTGCACGTCCTCGGCAATGTTGGCGAGGTGCGAGAAGTAGCTGAACGCCCGCACGACGTCCAGTGCAGCGCCGATCGGCAGCGGGTTCAGCAGCGCGGCGAGATCCTGGCGCGCGGCGTCGGCATCGGGCCCGGTCGCGCGGCGGAAGCGGATCGCGGTCTGGCGGATCGCCTCGATCCGCGCATAGCCGTCCGCGCCGGTCTGCGCCCTCAGCACCTCGCCCAGCACGCGGCCGAGCAGCCGCGTGTCCTCCTTCAGCGGAAGGTCCTTGTCGACGGGATTCGGCGCGTTCATCGGATGCGGCGGGTACGGCCCGTAAGGCTGCCGCCAGCGCGTGGCTCGGAGTCCGATGCTAGCATTGGAACGCCGGATGACCGCCCGGCGTTGCATCTCGCGACGCGGACCAGTCCATGCACGCCGACACCGATCTTCAATTCCCCGACCTCCACGACGCGGCGCGCCGGCTGCGGTCCGCGAACCTCGCCGACCTGTTCGCGCGCGATCCCGATCGCGCAGGCGCGCTCGCCTTCGAATGGAATGCCTGGCACGTCGACATCTCGAAGGAGCGGCTCGATGCGCCGGCACTGGCGCAACTCCTGCAGCATGCCGCTCAGGCGAACCTGGGGCACTGGATCGCCGCGCTGTTCGCCGGGGAAAAGCTGAACCTGTCCGAGCAGCGCCCGGCGCTGCACCCGGCATTGCGCGCGCCGGACGCCGATTCGGTCATCGTCGACGGCGTCGACGTGATGACGGAGATCCGCGCGACCCGCGGCCGGATGGCGGCGTTCGCCGCGGCGATGCGCGATCGGCGTCGCCTCGGAGCGGCCGGCGTGGCGCTCGCGCGCGTCGTCAACATCGGCATCGGCGGTTCGGACCTCGGTCCGCGGCTGTGCTGCGACGCGCTGGCCGAGGCGGGCGAGATGGCCGCAGACTCGCCCGAGGTCGCGTTCGTATCCAACCTCGACCCCGAGCATCTCGGTCGCACGCTCGCTCGGTGCGATGCCGCGACGACGCTGTTCCTCGTCACGTCGAAGACTTTCACGACCCAGGAGACGCTCGCCAATGCGCGTGGCGCTCGCGAGTGGCTGGCGCGCGGACTCGGTCCCCGGCGCGATCCCGCCGCGCATTTCGTGGCCGTGACCAACAATGTCGCCGCGGCCCGCGCCTTCGGCATACGCGACGAGGACATCTTCCCGATGGCCGAAGGGGTGGGCGGCAGGTATTCGCTGTGGTCGGCCGTGGGACTGTCGATCGCAGTGCGTCTCGGATGGGCGCGCTTCGTTCAGTTGCTGGAGGGTGCCCATGCGATGGACCTGCATTTCAGGCACGAGCCGTTTGCGCGCAACCTGCCGGTGGTCCTCGGGCTCGTCGCTTACTGGAACGCGCGCTGGCTCGGTCATTCGCAGCGGCTCGTCGTCCCCTACGCGCAGGCGCTGGCGCGGCTGCCCGCGTACCTGCAGCAGCTGCAGCTCGAGAGCAACGGCAAGAGCGTCACCCGCGACGGCGCGCCGCTGCGGACCGCGAGCGCAGCCGCGGTATGGGGCGGCGTGGGCACCGACAGCCAGCACGCGTTCTTCCAGTGGCTGCACCAGGGTACGCACGAGGTGCCGGTGGAGTTCATCGTCCCGGTCCGCGCGTGCCACCCCCTCGGTGACCAGCAGCGGATGCTCGTCGCGAACGCACTCGCCCAGGCGCAGGCGCTGCTCGTCGGGCGCCACGACGACGCGCTGCGCGCCGAGCTCGCGCCGAAGGGCTACGCCGGGACCCGCCTCGAGGCGGCGATCGCCGCGCGGCGCTGTCCGGGCAATCGCGCGTCGACGACGATTCTGCTGCCGCAGCTCGATGCACGCAGCCTCGGCGCCCTGCTCGCACTCTACGAGCACCGGACATTCGTCGAGGCGATCCTCTACGGCGTCAATCCGTACGACCAGTGGGGCGTCGAGCTCGGCAAGACGCTGGCCGGGCCCGTCGCGGCGGCGCTCGCCGGGGACGTGCGCGCGGTCGACGGTGCCGACGCATCGACGCGCATGCTGATCGAACGCGCGCGCGCCCTCGCCGCAGACGATAGCTGAGATTGGCGTGCGGGCAGGCTGCTGACCTACGGCGGCGGGTTCGCGTCGTGTGCTGCGCGCAGCGCCTCCGCGAGCGAGGCGACGGCGGCCGCATACAGGCGGCTCTTGTTGTAGCGCGTGATCACGTAGAAATTCGGGTAGGCGATCCACAGGCTTTCCGCAGGCTGCGACGGATCGGTCGACTCGCCCTCGGGTGGATCGGGCCGCTCCTCGAGGAGCAGCAGCCCCACGGGCTCCTGCACCGCCGGATCCGGAACGCCGACGGGCGCGACCCCGTCGGCATTCCACGCGGCGAGCGGGCGACGCTCGCTGATCCCGCCGTCGAGCCGGGCGAGCGCGGCGTCGCGCTGCGACGCGGCGACCGTCGCCTTCGACCAGACCGGCTGGCCGCGGACCCAGTCGTGGCGCGCGAGGTAGTTCGCGACGCTGCCGACGACGTCGTCGCCGCTGTTCCACAGATCGATGCGTCCGTCGCCGTCGAAATCGATCGCGTAGCGCCGCAGGCTGCCGGGCATGAACTGGGGAAGCCCCATGGCGCCCGCGTAGGATCCGCGGGGAGTCAGCGGCGAAAGCTTCTCGTCGCGCGCAAACAGCAGGAACTCGCGCAGCTCGTTGCGGAAATACGGAGCGCGGCGCGGATAATCGAACGCGAGGGTGGTCAGCGCGTCGATGACGCGGAAGCCCCCGGTATTGCGGCCGTAGAACGTCTCGATACCGACGATCGCGACCACGATTTCCGGTGGAACGCCGAACTCGGTCTCGGCGCGGTCGAGTGCCGGCTCGTGCGCGAGCCAGAACTCGACGCCGGCGCCGATGTGCTCCTCGTTCAGGAATCGCGGCGCATATTCGTACCACTTCGGAGGAGCGAGCAGCGGCCGCTGCATCGCGTCGACGATTCCCGCCTGGTAGCGCGCGTCGCCCAGCCAGCGCACGAGGCTCGCCCGCGGGAATCCTTCGTCTCGTCCGGCCAGATTAGTATCGTCCAACGATACATCTGGCCGAGTAGCCGGGCCCCGCGGGTGCTGGCACTGCCGGTGCTGGCACTGCGGGGCCCGGCCGGCTCAGCCGGTCAGCAGCCGTCGTAGGGGGACCAGTTGGACTGCCCGCCCCGCGCCATCGCGTTGTTGAACACCCGGTTCTGCTCGGAGACGCTCGCGTGCCCGAAGTCGGCGGCCGAACCGCCGTACGCCTGCCAGGTCGACGCGCTGAACTGGTACAGGCCGTAGTGCCCGCTCGAGTTCATGACCTGC